>NZ_BADD01000760.1 GCF_000333455.1 Rhodopseudomonas sp. B29 | reverse complement strand
CGCCGACCGGGGCGGTGTGAATGATGACGAAGCCGTCGGCCCGCTGCAACATCGACCGCCTGAATGGCTCGTCCGAGGGGAGATCGGCAAAAGCCCGTGAACGGGCCGGAAGCGTCGCCGATCACGTAGCTCTTTTCCACGCTACCGAGGCCGGGCAGCAAATCCTGCACCAGCGCGCGATATTCCTCGCTGACGATCAGCAACTTGGGTGCACCGTCGCCCAGTACGAAGCCGATCTCGTCGGCATTCAGGCGATAGTTCACCGGCAGCAGGATGGCGCCGACCAGCGCCACGGCGCCGATCAGGTCGACCATCTCGGGGCAGTTTTGCGACAGAATCGCAACTCGGTCACCCCGCTGCACGCCGCTGTGCTGCAATCCTGCAGCCAGACGTTCGATCCGGGCCAGATAATCGCCATGGCTGACGGCAGCGCCATCGAACGCGAAGGCTGGCTGCGCCGGAAACAGCGCCGCATTGCGGCGATAGACATCGGCCAGTGTGAAGTCGTGCAGGCCCATCGATCCCCCCATTTTTGTTCTGGAGCGCCCGGGCGCTCAGCTGCTTTGTAGCCAACATCCCGGCCGGACGGAAAGCGCCGATCGGCCGCAATGCCGCTAGCAGGCGGTTACCATTCGCTCAAATGACACGACCTTCCGCTTTGACAGCGCTGCGACAAACACCCATGTGGTGAAGCACTTGCCTCCTGGAACATAGTCGTTCGGATCGAGTTGGAGGCTGACAACCACTGGAGGCAGTAATGGCGCAGGACACCCGTACCCTGGACGAGATCCGGCGCGATGCCGAGCGCGCACGAGCTGGACTGACCGAGACCGTCGGCGAATTGCGAGCCACGGTGACCGAGACCGCGAGCGATCTGCGCCAGCGGATTTCACCCCAGCACATCAGCGCGGAAGTGAGCAGCTATATGAAGACCCGCGGCGAAGAGCTCGTCGAGACCGTGACGAATGCCATCCAGCGCAATCCGGTCCAAGCCGTCGCCGTCGGCGCCACGCTGGCCTATCCGCTGCTGAAGATCGTTCGTGCCATTCCGGCGCCGGTGCTGATGGTCGGCGCTGGGCTATATCTGGCCGGCAGCAAGCGTGGTCAGGATCTGACGCAGCGCGCGTCGGATGCCGCCGTGGAGTTCGCCGACGAAGCGGCTCGCCGAGCGCGTCGGTTCGGCGCCGATGCGGCGGATGCCACTGCCGCCGCGAAAGAATACGCGTCCGGCGCCATGCAGGCGGCGCGCGACGAAGTCAGCACGCGTGCCGATCAATTCCGCGAAGCGGCGTCGCACAGCGCTGCCGATCTGCGTCAGCAAGGCGAGCAGCTCAGCCGCACCGTGGCCGCAGGCTCGGATGATCTGCGCCGCCGTGCCGGAGCTGCGGGCGAGGCGTTGGCCACCCAGGCGGATGAGACGGGCGCCCAAGGCGCCGGTCTCGCCAGCGCTGCGGTCGACGCCGTGCGTGACACGGCGTCATCGCTCCGCGACAGCGCCGCCGAAACGGCTGCCCGGCTGCGCGACCGCATCTCGGATACGACGGATGCCAGCCTCGAGGCCGCGGCGCGGATGCGCGACCGCGCCACCGAACTCGGCGGCCGGGCGCAGCAGACCGCGACCCGCACGGTCAGCGAACACCCGCTGCTCGTTGCAGGTGCCGGTCTGCTTGTCGGTGCCCTCATTGCCAGTGCCATTCCGCGGCTGCGCATCGAGCGCGACACCATGGGTCGCGCCAGCCGGCGTGTCCGCGAGCGCGCCGAGGAAGCCGTTGCGCAGGGCGCCGAGCTCGCCAAGCAGCGCGTCCGCGCGGCTTACGAGAACGCCGCGCAGGCGGCCGAAGAACAAGGGCTGACTCCCGATACGATGGCGGAAAATGTCCGCGACATCGGTCAGCGCGCACGCAAGGTGGCCGAGGCTGCCAGTTCATCGTTTGAGACGCCTTCGCAGCAGAAGCATTGACCGGGAGAACCAGGATGGCTGAGCAGACAATCAAGAACTCGGGCAATGCAGGCAACGGAGGTGGCCGTCAGCAGCCGCCCAAGACGCTGAAGCAGCAGACCGAGGAAGTTACTGCGCAGGCGCGAGATGCCGGCCGGGAGGCCAAGGATCGCGCCGCCGGTCTGGCGCAGTCGTCGGTCGAGGCCGCGCGCGCCAAGGCGGAGGAATTCGCCGAAACCGCTCGTGAATACGTCAGCGAGGCCGGCGAAGCGTTTACCGACACGATCCGCCAGGGTGCTTCGCGGCAGAAGGAGGCCGGTGCCAGCTACGTGGGTGGCATCGCCGAGGCGATGCGCCGCGCGTCGCGCGAGTTCGATCAAGACCTGCCGATCGCCGGCGTTTACATGCGCAAGGCCGCGTCACGCATCGACGATATCTCCGACACCATTCAGCAGGGCGACGTTTCGACGCTGGTCGGCGGCATGCAGGACTTCGCGCGGCGGCAGCCGACCGCGTTTCTCGGTCTCGCCGTGCTGGCCGGCTTTGGCGTGATGCGCTTCCTCAAGAGTTCGGCCGACGGAGCGGGGTCGTCCTACTACGATGCTGCGGCCGACACGTCGAGCCAGGCGGCGGGCGACAACAGGGATGCGCGCGATGAGTCTACCAAATAGCAACCGCTCGATCTCCGACCTGGTCGGGGACGCGTTTTCGCAATTCGCCAAGCTGATCAGCAACGAATTCGAGCTGGCGCGCGCCGAGATGGCCGACAAGTTCGGCCAGATCGGCCGTGCGGCGGCGATGATGGGCGCGGGCGCGGTTCTGCTGATCCCGGGCCTGATCATGTTGCTGCTCGCGCTGGCCGCTTGGTTCGTCCAGCTCGGGCTGTCGCAGCCGCTAGCCTATCTGATCGTCGGCGCTGCATCGGTCGGTGTCGCCGGGGCCCTGATCGGCATCGGCGTGAGCCGGATGTCGCCGGAAGCGCTGAAGCCGCAGGTAACGATCGACCAACTGCAACGCGACAAGGCCGCGGCCAAGGAGATGGTGGGATGACTTCGTTCGAACGCAAGACGATGCGGTTTCTCGACGACCTCGGCAGCGCCGTACAGCGCAATCCGGTCTCGACCGCCCTCATTGGCATGGGCCTGGTCTGGCTGTTTGCAGGCAGCGGCGTGCGCAAGGGCGCGTCGAACCTGGCAAACAAAGCTGGTCTCGATCGCCTTCCTGACGCCGCTGCCGATATGATGGCGGCGGGCCGGTCATCCGTCCAGGATGGTCTGAGCCTTGCCGGCGAGCGGCTGTCGTCGCTGACGGATCACATCCCCGGCGCGAACGCTGCGGCTGATGCGGCCCGCGCCGTTCGCGACAGCGGTGCGAACGCAATGGACCGCGCCACCGAATTCGGCCGCTCGCTGCCGGACACCGGCGCCGAGGTTTACAGCAATGCGCGCGATCGGATCGGCCAGATATTCGATCAGCAGCCACTGCTGCTCGGGGCCCTCGGTCTCGCGATCGGTGCCGGCATAGCCGCGTCGCTGCCCTCGACCGAGATCGAGTCGGAGTGGTTCGGCGAGACCAGCGATGAGCTGAAGGCGCAGGCTCGTGACTTTGCCCGCCGCGAAACCGAGCACGCCCAGCAGGTGATTCAGTCGGCGGCCCAGGCGGCCGCCGAAGAAGCCGAGCGCCAGGGCCTGACACCCGAAGGGCTCATGTCGGCCGCCAGCAATGTCGGTGACAAGGCCAAGAAGGTCGTGGAAGCTGCCGAAGACGGCATCAGGTTGGAGTAGTCATGGCAGCGTCTGAAAACGACAACGACGACACGCCCGACCGTCCCGGCGGCGCGATGCAGAGCGGCACCGACAAGCCGTGGAAGAAGCCCGGCGAAGTGTCGCAGACCGGCGGCAAGCCTCCGGCCAAGCCGGACCTCGAGAAGTGGCAGGAGTCGAACACGCATTGATTTCGAGCCGCCATCGATTGGAAGCTTCGGTCCGCGAAGGACCGGAGCTTTTTATTTGGCTCGTGCAGCCGCACCGGCGCAGTGCAGCGAAGCAAGTCGTTGCCCAAGGCCCGACTCACTGCCTAACATCGCCGCGGCAGTCTCGACGGAGCGATCCGATGCAGCGAACGAAGTCTACGAGATGGACGGTGCTGTTCGGAGTCGGGTTGGCGGCTGCAGCCGGCACGGCCCGGGCCGTTGATCGCGGCCAGTTCGCCGACGTGCCCCAGGCTACGCGAGACTGGTTCAAACGGCAGATCAGTCCGGCGGGAGTGCCGTGCTGCGACATCGCCGACGGGCATCGTACGCAATACGATATTCGCAATGGTGCCTATTGGGTGCCGATCGACGGCGTGTGGTGGGAAGTCCCGGAGAAAGCCATCATCCGCGGCGCCGGCAATCCGGTCGGCGAGGCCGTGGTCTGGTACGTCTACCACGGCGGCACCATCGTGATCAGCTGTTTCGTCCCGGCCGACGAGTCGTAGTACTTATCCACGAGCACTGAATAACCTCTCCCCGCGCGCGGGGAGAGGTCGGCCCGGCAGAGCGAAGCGAAGCCGGGCCGGGTGAGGGGGCGCCTCCGCGAGTTCAATCGCATCTTGGTTGATCTACGCGGAGATGAGTAGTTCGCACTCGGCCTTGCGGAAACGCCCCCTCATCCCACCCTTCTCCCCGCGCGCGGGGAGAAGGAGCGTGCTGTTCTTGCGGCTACGCACAATCCAACATGCAAGCAATGGATTGGCTGACGTCGATTCCTAACTAATCCCGCCTCGATGCATTCGCCGCGATCGCTGCCGCTGCCGTGCGGTTTTCGACGCCGAGCTTGGCGTAGATCTGCTCGAGATGCTTGTCGACGGTGCGCGGGCTGAGGCCGAGGATCTGGGCGATGTCGCGGTTGGTCTTGCCCTTGGCGAGCCAGGCCAGCACTTCGCTCTCGCGGCTGGTGAGGCCGAACTCCGCCGCGAATTCCTTGGGCGATTCCGCCGCACTGTCGCGCGCCAGCCGTAGCAGGAATTCGTTGGGCCCGAGCTTGCCCATGTATTGCAGCCGCAGTTCGTCGTTGCGCAGCGACTGCGTCTTCATCGGCGTCTTGGGCTGGGCAAGGCCGGAATGCACCTGCTCGAGCCAGTCGAGCCACGGTTTCGGCAGGTCGAGCCGCATGCCCTCGCCGGACGGATCGTCGGCGGCGAGCAGCTTCTGCGCCTGCGGCGTCGCCCACAGCACCTTGCCGTGGCGATCGACCGCGAGCAGGAAGCGGCCAGAGACGTCGAGCGCCGCGCGGGCGCTCTGGCTGACGCGGGCGTTGTTCAGATGCACGCGGATGCGCGCCAGCATCTCGACGATCGCGATCGGCTTGCCGACATAGTCGACGCCGCCGGCCTCCAGCCCGCGCACGATGTGCTCGGTCTCGGCCAGCCCGGTCATGAAGATCACCGGCACGTCGCTGAGCCCCGGGATACGCTTCAGCCGCCGGCAGGTCTCGAAGCCGTCCATTCCGGGCATCACCGCATCGAGCAGGATCATGTCGGGCGTGATCTGCTCGACGATGCGCATCGCCGCGGCGCCGTCGAGCGCGACCATCACCGTCATTCCGGCGCCGTCGAGCGCGTCGGTCAGCATCCGCAGCGTCTCCGGCGAGTCGTCGACGACGAGCACGATGTCGCGCTTCTTCAGGTCAGTGTTCATGGCGATACAAAGCGTTGAGCGTCTTCATGTACTGATCGAGATCGAACGCCTCGACCAGAGAGCGTAGTTGCGCCACGAAGGCTGCGGACTCGGGATAATCGGTGGTGATCTGGTCGAGCTTGGACTCGATGCCGCGGATGTAGCCGATCTTGCCGAGTTCGAGCAATTCCTCGACGTGCTGCATCGGCGGGCTGTGCAGTTCGCCGGCCGAACCGTTGGCCGTGGTGGCCTCGCTCTTGTGGATCCAGTCAATTCTGAGCAACTGTCCGATCAGTTCGAGTAGCCGCGGGATATCGACCGGCTTCATCAGATAGCCGTCGTGAAAAGGCTGCGCCAGCGGCGCGCCGTGGGACTCGATGGCGCTGGCCGACAGCATCAGGATGCGGGCGTGATGATGGCCGTTCGTGCGCAGCGTTTCGGCGACGGTCCAGCCGTCCATGCCGGGCATGGAAATATCCAGCAAGAACAGATCGGGCTGACAGTGCTCGGCGAGGTCGACGCAGGCATGGCCATCGGTCGCGCTGAGCACGATGAAGCCGAGCGGTGACAGCACCTCCTGCAGCAGATCGCGCTGCGCCGGATCGTCGTCGGTGACCAGGATCGTCTTGCGCGCGCCGTGATAACCCTGGATCGGCGCGCGGATGGTCCGCGTGCGCGTCGGGTTGGTGACTTCGGAGAGCAGCAGCTTGACCTTGAAGGTCGAGCCCTGGCCGGGCGTCGATTTCACCGTGAGGTCGCCGCCCATCACGCCCGAGAGCAGCTTGCTGATGGTTAGGCCGAGTCCCGTGCCGGTGTGCGGCTGTGACACGCCGAGCGCGCCTCGCTCGAACGGCGCGAAGATGCGTTCGAGATCGTCCGGCAGAATGCCGGGGCCGGTGTCGCGGACTTCGAGTTCGGCGACCGGGTTGCGATAGTGCACGATGAACTGCACGCTGCCGCTTTGCGTGAACTTGATGGCGTTGGACAACAGGTTGATCAGCACCTGGCGCAGCCGCTTCTCGTCCGCATAGACCACCGGCGGCAGATATTGCGGCCGCTTGAACACGAAATCGACGTCCTTGGCGGCGGCCTGCAGCCGGAACATGCCGACGAGCTGATCGAGGAATTCGCCGAAGCGGACCTCGTCGCGCGATAGATACAGCCGGCCGGCCTCGATCTTGGAGATGTCGAGCAGCCCGTCGATCAGTCCCGACAGATGATCCGCGCTCCGCCGCATCAGCCGGATCTGATCGCGCGGCCGGGCCGGCAGGCTGTTGTCCTGTTCGAGCAGCTGCGCATAGCCGCTGATGGCGTTGAGCGGCGAGCGCAGCTCGTGGCTGAGGCCGACGACGTAGCGGCTTTTGGCCAGATTGGCGGATTCGGCGACCTCCTTGGCGCGCTGCAGTTCCGCGTCGGTCTGACGGTGGGCGTCGATCTCCTGCATCAGCAGCACGGTCTGGCGCCGCGTTTCGGCTTCGGCTGCCTGTCGGCTCTGCCGCGCCAGCACGAACAGCCAGCTCACCACGCCGATGATGATGGTGAGCGCGAAGAACAGCTTCCAGAGAATCTCGGCAAGCTCGATCTGCCTGGCGTCGGGCCCGCTCGAGGCCTGCAGATAGATCATCGTCAGCAGCAGGGCGATCAGGCCGGAGGAGACGACGAACACCGACAGATAGTGGCCGACTTGCGAGTTGATGAGCGCATAGAGGCGCGGCGGCAGCACCTTGCCGAGCGTCTCGGTGAGCTGCGCATCGATCCGCGCGTGCGGTTTGCACAGATCGTGGCAGCGGGCGTCGAGCGAACAGCACAAGGAGCAGATCGGCCCCGAATAGGCCGGACAGGCCGCCATGTCTTCCGGCTCGAAACTATGCTCGCAGATGCAGCACTTGATCGCCGGCATGCCCTGCCAGGAGCGTTTCGGCTTGCGGGCGATGTAGAACTTGCCCCCCGTCGCCCAGGCGATCGCAGGCGCCGCGGCGAACGCGGCGAGCAGCGCGACGAACGGCGACAGCGCCTTGGCGACCGGGCCGAACACGCCGTAGAAAGCGGTGATCGACAGCACGGTCGCGATGGTCATCGAGCCGACGCCGACCGGGTTGATGTCGTAGAGATGCGCCCGCTTGAATTCCATATGGCGCGGCCGCAATCCGAGCGGACGGTTGACGACGAGGTCGGACACCAGCGCGCCCACCCAGGCGATCGCGATGTTGGAATACAGCGCCAGCGTATGCTCCAGCGCCTTGTAGACGCCGATCTCCATCAACAGCAGCGCCACCAGCACGTTGAACACAAGCCACACCACGCGGCCGGGATGGCTGTGCGTCAGCCGCGAGAAGAAATTCGACCATGCGATCGAACCCGCATAGGCGTTGGTGACGTTGATCTTGATCTGCGACAGCACCACGAAGGCGCCGGTCAGCGCCAGCGCCAGTCCCGGCTGCGACAGCACGTAGCGGAACGCCTCGCGATACATGTGCGCCGGCTCGGCGGCATTCTCCGGCGCGACGCCGTGGCTGAGCGCGAAGTAAGCCAAAAACGAGCCCGCGAGCAGCTTGATGGCGCCGGGCACGATCCATCCCGGACCCGCCGAGACCATCGCCGCCCACCATGTGAACTGCGAGCTGCGGCGGTCGCGCGGCAGGAACCGCAGGAAGTCGACCTGTTCGCCGATCTGCGCCACCAGCGCGAACACCACCGAGGCCGCCGTCCCGAACAGCAGCAGATCGAGCTTGCCGTCCGGGCTGCCGTGCTGGCCCGCAAAGGTCGTCCATTGGGCGAAGGACTCAGGGTTCTTCACCGCTATGGCCGCGAAAGGAAGAATGTGCAGCAGGATCCAGAACGGCTGGGTCCAGAGCTGGAACCGGCTGATCAGCGTGATGCCGTAGGTCACCAGCGGAATGATCACGACCGCGCTGAACAGATAGCCGATCGGCATCGGCAGGCCGAAGCACAGTTCCAGCGCATTGGCGAGGATCACCGCTTCGATGGCGAAAAAGATGAAGGTGAACGAGGCGTAGATCAGCGAGGTGATGGTCGAGCCGATATAGCCGAAGCCGGCGCCGCGGGTCAGCAGATCGATGTCGACGCCGCAGCGCGCGGCGTGATAGGCGATCGGCAGCCCGCAACAGAAGATGATCACGCTGACCACCAGGATGGCCGCGGTGGCGTTGGTCACGCCGTAGTTCAGCGTGATGGTGCCGCCGATCGCTTCCAGCGCCAGGAACGAGATCGCGCCCAGCGCCGTGTTGGCGACGCGGGAGGCGGACCACCGGCGCGCACTCTTGGCCGTGAAGCGCAGCGCGTAGTCTTCCAGCGTCTGGTTGGCGACCCACTGATTGTACTGACGCCGAACGCGGTCGATACGCTGCCGCCCCGCCACACGTTTCTCCTCGTCGTACGCGCCACGCTAGCGCGCCTTGCGCGCCGGCATTGCCACTTTTCAGGTCACGCGAAGCGCATTTTGGCGGCCTCGCGCAATTTGTTTGCGCACTCTGCCCGTTCGAGTGCGTACGTAAACCTACGTCGCGGTCTTGCGATGCAACATACGCAATCTTGCGTATCGGACCAGCGCCCAATTTCGCGGATCGTTCTGGCGACTGCACACGCGTCCACGAACGAACCACGAAGGGGTAGCTATGTCAGACGATAACAAGCAGGGACTGCATTCGCCATTCCGGCGCAAACTGCTGATGGGAATGGCCGCCATTCCGGCCCTCACGATGTTGCCGCGAGCGTCGTTCGCCCAGGCACCGGCGACCTCCGCGGTGAACACCACCGGCCTTGCCGTCACCGATACGGAAGTCACCGTCGGCATTCTCCACTCGGCCACCGGCACGATGGCGATCTCGGAAACCGGTTCGATTGAAGCCGAGAAGCTCGCGATTGCGCAGATCAACGAGGCTGGCGGCGTGCTCGGCCGCAAGATCAAGATCATCCAGGAAGACGGCGCTTCGGATTGGCCGACCTTCGCCGAAAAGGCCAAGAAGCTGCTGGTCAACGACAAGGTCGCGGCGATCATGGGCTGCTGGACCTCGGCGTCGCGCAAGGCGGTGCTGCCGGTGCTCGAGCAGTACAACGGCATGCTTTACTACCCGACCTTCTATGAAGGCCTCGAGCAGTCCAAGAACGTCATCTACACCGGCCAGGAAGCCACCCAGCAGATTCTCGCGGGCCTGAACTGGATCGCCAAAGAAAAGAACGCCAAGAGCTTCTTCTTCATCGGCTCCGACTACATCTGGCCGCGCACCTCGAACAAGATCGCCCGTAAGCACGTCGAGAATGTTCTCAAGGGCAAGGTCGTCGGCGAAGAGTACTATCCGCTCGGCAACACCCAGTTCAACTCGGTTATCAACAAGATCAAGCTGACCAAGCCCGACGTGATCTTCACCGACGTCGTCGGCGGCTCCAACGTGGCCTTCTACAAGCAGCTCAAGGCGGCAGGCATCGACCTGTCGAAGCAAGCGCTCCTGACGATCTCGGTCACCGAGGACGAAATCGACGGCATTGGCGGCGAGAACATCGCCGGCGCCTACGCCTGCATGAAGTACTTCCAGTCGCTCAAGAACCCGAACAACGAGAAGTTCGTGCCCGCATTCCACAAGATGTGGGGCGAGAAGACGGTGATCGGAGACGTCACCCAGGCTGCCTATCTCGGCCCGTGGCTGTGGAAGTTGACCGCCGAGAAGGCCGGTTCGTTCGACATCGACAAGATCGCCGAAGCGTCCCCGGGGATCGAATTCAAGGGCGCGCCCGAAGGTTACGTCCGCATCCATCCGAACCACCATCTGTGGTCGAAGACCCGCGTCGGCCGCGCCCGTCTGGATGGTCAGTTCGACGTGATCTACGAGACCGCCGATCTGGTCGAGCCGGATCCGTTCCCGAAGGGCTACCAGTAAGCGTAGCGCCGGCGCTCGCTTCACGAGGGGCGTCATGCGCGGGCTTTGACCGCGCATCCATCCACTTCGCAATAGATGGATCGCCGG
>NZ_BADD01000761.1 GCF_000333455.1 Rhodopseudomonas sp. B29 | reverse complement strand
GGCCGCAGCCGCGGCCCCGGACAAGCCGGTGTATTCTCACGGTGGAAATTCCGATCTCACGCTGGCGATCGGCGAAGGCATTGTTGCGCGCGACGCGCTGGCCGCGTTCGCTGCGTAGCGCGACAGGCGGTAATGCCGACGAGCGCATCTTCCTGCGTGCCGACAAGGCGGTCAGCTACGGCGAGCTGATGGCGGTGATGAACTTGCTGCGCGACGCCGGCTATCTGAAGATCGCCCTGGTCGGGCTTCGACGGGCGCGACGCGCCATGAGCGAGCCGGCCAACGCTTATGTGCTACACACCGAGGCCGATCCCGGCCGCCTCGCGCAATGGCTGTTTTCGGCGAGCGCGATCGTCGCGGTTCATGTCGGGCTGATCGCCGCGGCGCTGGCCTGGTATCAACCGGCGTTCGCGCCCGGCATCGAGATGCCGGCCATCATGGTCGACATGTCGCCGGCGCCATCGGCTCCAACCTTGCAGCCGCAGGATTTGGCGCCGGGGCCGCAGATGCAGGAAGCGCATGCGATGCCTGAGCCGGCGCGCGAGCCTGAGCCGAAGCTGGAGCCGATCCCGGTCCCGCCTGAGCCACTGCAGCAACACGCCCTGCAAGAGCCGGCGCCTGAGCCGGTCCTACCGAAGCCTGATGTGACGATGCCGCCGGCCGCTAAGCAGCCGCCGAAACAGGTAACTAAGCCCGAGGCCAAGAAGCCGGAGCACGCTGAGCGCGCAGAGACCAGGCGTAAGGTCGAGCATGCCGCCCACGAACCGTCCCGCGACAAGCCGGCTCCGCGTACGACAGCGGCGCCGAAGGCCGAACGGCAGGCGTCGCTACAGACCTCAGCCAATGCCGGCCGCGCCGCTGCAGCCGCGGCCCTGCCGTCGTATCGCGATCGGCTCGCCGCGCATCTGGCGCGCTACAAGCAGTATCCGTCGTCCGCCAAGGCCGCTGGCGAGCAGGGCACAGCGATGCTGAGCTTCACCGTCGGCCGCGGCGGGCAAGTCCTCGGCAGCCATCTGGCCCGCTCGTCCGGCCACCCGTCGCTCGACGCCG
The DNA here is from genome assembly GCF_000333455.1 of Rhodopseudomonas sp. B29. Taxonomy (GTDB): domain Bacteria; phylum Pseudomonadota; class Alphaproteobacteria; order Rhizobiales; family Xanthobacteraceae; genus Rhodopseudomonas. Next base: position 1,191 of record NZ_BADD01000761.1, on the reverse strand, counting down.
AGACGATGGCGATGATCCGCCGCGCCCAGCCGCTGCCGGCGTTTCCGCCCGAGATGACCCAGTCATCGCTGAGCTTCACCGTGCCGGTGAATTTTTCGCTACGGTGATTAGTCGGGTGCGGCTGCCTCCGAGCACGTCGGCATGCCCGGCCTCGTGCCGAGCATCCACGAACTTACTGAGCTGATCAGCAGGAAGACGTGGATGGCCGGGTCAAGCCCGGCCATGACGGACGACTTCCTATTTTTTCGTCATTGCGAGCGAAGCGAAGCAATCCAGGAGCTCAGTGCACTGCGCTGGATTGCTTCGTCGCTTCGCTTCTCGCAATGACGGAGAGAACTACGCCCCGCCATGCGCAGCCTTCACGGCTGCGCGGTCGATCGCGCCCTTGGCATCCTTCGGCAGCGCCTCCACGAACGCCACATGCTTCGGTTTCTTGTAGCGCGCGATGCGGCCGGCGACGAAATCGGCCAGGGCTTCGCCGCTGATGCTTTCGCCGGGCTGGCACACGCACACCGCCTTCACCGCCTCGCTCCATTGCGGATCGGGGACGCCGATCACCACGGCCTCGGCGATCGCCGGATGTGCCTTCAGGGCGGCTTCGACTTCGGCCGGGTAGACGTTCTCGCCGCCGGTCTTGATCAGCTCCTTCTCGGGCGCGCGGCCGGCGTAGAACAAGTAACCGTCGGCATCGAACTTTCCCATGTCGCCGGTGTGGTGCCAGCCATTACGAAACGCGTGCGCGGTGGCGGTTTCGTTATTCCAATAGCCTTTGAACACGGTGGGGCCGCGCAGCACGATCTCGCCGACTTCGCCGGCCGGCAGCGGCTTGTCCTCCGCATCGACCACCGCGACGCTACGCCACGGCAACGGCCGTCCGGCGGACCGTGGCCGGTCGCGATACGGTGCGAGCGTCGAAAGGCCCGACGTTTCCGACTGGCCGAACGTCGCCCAGAACGTCGCCTGCGGGCAAAGCTTCTCGAACCGCTCGATCGTCTCCGGCGCATCGAGGCCGGTGACGGCGCGTAGCGAAGTCAGCTGTTCGGCCTGAGCGGCGTCGAGCAGATTGCCGAGCATCGGCGCGAACTCGGCCATCACGCTGACCTTGTGGGCGGCGATGTCGCGCGCCGCCTGCGCCGGATCGAACTTCCCGAGATCACGCTGGCGCCGCCGGCCTGCTGCAGCGTCAGCATC
>NZ_BADD01000762.1 GCF_000333455.1 Rhodopseudomonas sp. B29 | reverse complement strand
AGGGCACGATCGCTTGGCGCGGCTCCCGTGCGGCCGGCGCGTTCGCAGGGCTGAAGGCGTCAAGCGCGCTTCAGCACCTGCAGCGGGTAGCCGATCAGCTTGGCGACCACATAAGCGAGGATCATTCCCACCGCCAGACCGCCCAACTCCGCGCCATAGAACCACAGCGCCGAATCCGGATCTGGCACCAGCTTGGTGGCGAAGTCGAGACAGAGCAGGATCAGCGCAATACTGACCACCAGAACGACGAAGAGTTGCAGCCGCTGCACCGCGGCCTCGATCCGCGCCATCCGCGCTTCGACATGTTTGTCCGGGACCGGCGTCGTCATAGTGTCCTCGTCTGCTGCGGTGTCCGTTAGTCTAAAGTTCAAGCTGCTCGTCGCCGTGACGGCAAAGCTGCGTAGCACTAGGCTTTGCTGCGTCGCACCGATTTGACTCAACACAAAACAGCCCGGCATGCCTGCCCCGGCGGGACGCTTAGTCCGATCCTGCTATCTCTGCCGCACTGCCCGTTGACGTAGCGCAAATACGCAAGACGGTAAATTTGGGAAACAGGCTGCCCTTATAGCTAATCTAAAGCCGACGTTGCGGCGTGCGCTTGGGGAGCTTGTGATGCACACACCTTGGCAAGCCGCGACCGCGCCGCTGCGCGAGCCCAAAGAGCTGCGCCCGCTGACCGGTAACGAGGCGATCGCCCGTGCCGCCTGGGAAGCCGGCGTCCGCGTTGCCGCTGCCTATCCGGGCACGCCCAGCACCGAAATTCTGGAAAACCTCGCGACCTACCCGGTCGAAGACCTGCACGCGCAATGGTCGACCAACGAGAAGGTGGCGCTCGACGTCGCGATCGGCGCCTCGTTTGCCGGCTCGCGGTCGCTCTGCGCGATGAAGCATGTCGGCCTCAACGTCGCGGCCGACGCATTCATGACGCTGACCTATATCGGCGTGAACGGCGGACTGGTGCTGGTGGTGTGCGACGATCCCGGCATCCACTCGTCGCAGAACGAGCAGGACTCTCGCTACTACGCCAAGCTCGCGACCATCCCGGTGCTGGAGCCGAGCGACGCGCAGGAAGCGTACGAGTTCACCAAGCTCGCCTATGAGATTTCCGAGCAGTTCGACACGCCGGTGATGGTGCGCAGCACGACACGGCTGTCGCACACCCGCAGCACCGTGTCGGTCGGCGAACGCTGTGAGGTGCCGGCGCGAGTGTTCCTGGAGCAGCCGTCCAAGAACGTGATGATCCCGGCGCATGCGCGCGGCCGCCATGTCGCGGTGCTGCAGCGCGAGGACAAGCTCAAGGACTATCTGGCGACGGCCGCCATCACTTCGTGGGAGAACGGCGACAGCAGCTTCGGTATCATCACGGCTGGCACCTGCTATCCCTATGTGCGCGAAGTGCTGCCGAACGCCACCGTGCTCAAGCTCGGCGCGTCATGGCCGCTGCCCGAGACTCTGCTGCGCGATTTCTGCGCGTCTGTCGAGCGCGTGTTTGTCGTCGAAGAGCTCGAACCGATCATCGAGAAGGAGATCGCCTCGCTCGGCATCAAGGTCGAGGGCAAGCGCTTCTTTCCGCGCGCCGGCGAGTTCTCGCCCGAAGTGGTGCGCGCCGGCTTCGTCCAGGCCGGCCTGCTGCCGGCGCCGCCGTCGCTCAACGCCTGGGTGCCGGAGCCGGTGGTGCGCCCGCCGGTGCTGTGCGCCGGCTGCCCGCACACGTCGAGCTACATGGCGGTGCGCGCCTCGGGCGCCCGCGTCGCCGGCGACATTGGCTGCTACACGCTGGCGGTGCTCGATCCCTTGCGCGGCATCGACACCTGCGTGGCGATGGGCTCGTCGATCGGCAACGCCGTCGGCATGGCTAAGGCCGGCGAGACCAAGCCGATCGTCGCCACCATCGGCGATAGCACCTTCCTGCATGCCGGCATCCCGGCGCTGATCGACGCGGTCTACAATCAGGCCGACATCGCCGTGCTGCTGCTCGACAACCACATCACCGCAATGACCGGCGGCCAGGAACATCCCGGCACTGGCAAGACGCTGCGCGGCGAGCCGGCACCGCGGGTCGATTACGAAGCGCTGATCCGCGCCTGCGGCGTGCAGTGGGTCAGGACCATCGACAGCTACGATCTCGCCGGTACGCATCAGGCGCTGCGCGAGGCGATCGCCTATCGGGGCGTCGCGGTGCTGATCTCCAACCGGCCCTGCGTGCTCGATCCGATCAAGATCAAAGGTCCGCCGCTGGAAGTGAAGACCAGCGAGTGCACGGCCTGCCAGTCCTGCATGAATCTTGGCTGCCCGGCGCTGACCTGGAGCGACGAATGGTTCGAGGGCCGGCACCGCGTCAAGATCGATCCGGCGCTGTGTATCGGCTGCACGCTGTGCGCCCAGGTCTGCACCATCGACTGCATCAAGATCGCGACCCCGGCGGTGACGTCATGAACGAGCAGAGCAACATCGCGGCGTCGACGCGCGAGCCGGTCGCGTTCAACGCGGCGCTGGCCGAACCCTTCAACGTGCTGATCGTCGGCGTCGGCGGCCAGGGCGTCATCATGGTGTCGAAGGTGCTGGCGTCGCTGGCGCAGGCGCACGGCTTCGAGGTCAAGCAGAGCGAAGTCCACGGCATGGCCAAGCGCGGCGGCACCGTGTTCAGCCACGTCCGCTTCGGGCCGAAAGTGTGGTCGCCGACCATCGCCAAGGGGGAGGCCGACGTGCTGATCGCGCTGGAATGGGCCGAGGGCCTGCGCTGGCTGCCGCATCTGCGCCGCGACACCGGCGTGTTCATCTGCGACACCAAGCGCATCGTGCCGCCGTTCGCCTGCCGCAGCCGCCGCCCCGGCGCGCCGATGCGCTATTCGACCGAGACCGCCGAGCAGGTCTCGGCCTATGTCTCCGAGGCCTACGCGATCGATGCGACGCGGATGGCCGAAGAACTCGGCAACGACCGCGCCGCCAATGTCGTGCTGCTCGGCGCGCTGTCGACCGTATTGGAATTCTCGCTGCCCGAATGGGAGCGCACCGTCACCAGCTTCGTGCCGAAGAAAACCATCGCGGTGAACACCGCGGCGTTCGAACTCGGGCGCAACTGGATCGCCGAGGCCAAGACGGCGCCGCCGTCCGATATGCCGGCCCGGTCTGCACCTACGCAGACCAACTACACGCCGCGGCTGGAGATCACCGACGCCTGGTGCAAGAGTTGCGAGATCTGCGTCAAGCTCTGCCCCGAGCACTGCCTTGAACTCGACGCCGATCGAATCGCCAAGCTGGTCGCGCCGGAGAAATGCACCGGCTGCCGGCTGTGCGAGTGGCTGTGTCCCGACTTCGCCATCCGAGTTCATCTGGACGCTGAGCAGCCGGCGCTGGAGGCGGCGCGATGAACGCGATCGACCGTTCGCACGCCAAGCCCGCCGCCAAGCTGCTGTCCGGCAACGCCGCCTGCGCCCAGGGCGCGCTCGACGCCGGTTGCACCTTCTTCGCCGGCTATCCGATTACGCCGTCCTCCGAGATCGCCGAACGGCTGTCGGTGCTGCTGCCGAAGGCCGGCGGCGTCTTCATCCAGATGGAGGACGAGATCGCCGCGATGGCTGCCGTGGTCGGCGCCTCGATGGGCGGCGTCAAGGCGTTGACCGCGACCTCCGGTCCCGGCTTCTCGCTGAAGCAGGAGAACATCGGCTACGCGGCCGGCGCGGAGATTCCCTGTGTCGTCGTCAACGTGATGCGCGGCGGCCCCTCGACCGGCATGCCGACGCGGCCGTCGCAGGCCGACATCTATCAGACCCGCTACGGCAGCCACGGCGACTATCCGATCATCGTGCTGGCGCCGGCCTCGGCGCGCGAGATCTACGACGAGACCATCCGCGCTTTTGATCTCGCCGAGATCTGCCGCACACCGGTGATCCTGCTCTACGACCAAGTGATCGCGCAATCGTCCGAGACCGTAGCGCTCGGCGGCCGCGCCCCGGTGCACGCCACGCGCAAATGGGCCAGCGGCCCGCGCGAGAGCTACAAGCCCTATGCGGCGGATGCCGATGGCGTGCCGCCGATGCCGCGCCCCGGCGACGGCTACCGCACCCACACCACCGGCCTGACGCATAGCGAGAGCGGGTTTCCGTCGCAGGACCCGGAGACGGTGACGCGCAATCTCGGCCGGCTCTATGCCAAGCTCGATCACTTCCGCGACCTGATCGACAGCTACGAGGCGGTCCGCTGCGAGGATGCCGAGGTGGTGATCGTCGCCATCGGCATCAGCGCCCGCGCGGCGCGGCGTGCGGTCGATGCTTGCCGCGCCGAGGGCCACAAGGTCGGGCTGTTTCGTCCCATTACGTTGTGGCCGTTTCCGGAAATCGCGCTGCGCGAGGCAACTCAGCACGCCAAGGCGATCCTGGTTCCCGAACTCAACATCGGCCAGCTCCGGCTCGAGATCGAGCGCCAACTCCGCGACCGCCGCGTCGAAGGCCTGCATCTGATCAGCGGCGAGCCGATCACGCCGGCGCAGATCGCCGCCGCTGCGACCAAGCTCGCCACGGAGGTCTGACATGTTCCGCGAAGCGCCGCATTTCGACGTCCGCGACTATCTCCGCAAGGAGATGATGCCGCACTTTCTCTGCCCCGGCTGCGGCCACGGCATGGCGCTGCGCGCGCTGCTGTGGGCGCTGCACGAACTCAAGATCGACCGCGACAAGCTCGCGGTGGTGTCGGGCATCGGCTGCGCCGGCCGGCTGTCGGCCTATATCGACGCCAACACCTTCCACACCACGCACGGCCGGCCGCTGGCCTATGCGACGGGCCTCGCGCTGGCGCGGCCGGATCTGCATGTCGTGGTGATCACCGGCGACGGCGACTGCCTGGCGATCGGCGGCAATCATCTGATCCACGCCTGTCGGCGCAATCTCAAGCTGACCTGCCTGATGCTCAACAACGAGATCTACGGCATGACCGGCGGCCAGGTGTCGCCGACCACGTCGGAGACGCGGCTGACCACGACCACGCCGCACGGCAACACCGAGCCGAATTTCGACGCCTGCGCGCTGGCGATCGCCGCCGGTGCCGGATTCGTTGGCCGCGAGGTGACGCGCCACGTGCCGAAGATGAAGGAATTGATCAAACACGGCCTGCAGCATCCCGGCTTCGCCTTCATCGAGGTGCTGTCCGACTGCACCGAGGTCTACGGCCGCAAGAACGACATGGGCTCGTCGTCCGAGATGGTGATGCGGCAGAAGAGCGAGATGCGGCCCTCGGCGTATCGTGACAGCGTCGACGAGCCGTTCCGCTCCACCGACCTGCCGACCGGCGTGCTCGCCCGCAACGCCCGGCCCGAATACGGCGCAGCGCTGCGTGCGGCGGCGGCCGCGCGCGCCGCCAAGTAACAGGAGCGAGACGATGCCGAAATCCCGGATCGAACTGCGCTTCGGCGGCACCGGCGGGCAGGGGCTGGTGCTCAGCGCCAAGCTGCTCGCCGATGCGCTGGCGCTGGAAGGTCGCCATGTCGCGCAGTCGCAGACCTACGAGCCGACCTCGCGCGGCGGCTTCTGCAACGCCGACCTCGTGGTCGCGGCCGGCGAGGTCGACTATCCGCTGCCGGTGGCGTTTGACCATCTGGTGCTGCTCGACAAGATCGCCGTCAAGCCGTCGTGGCCGCGGCTGAAGGACGGCGCGCTGGTGATCGCCGACAGCCGGCTGTGCCCGGAACTGCCGGACGGCTCCATGCGGCGCTGCCACTTCCCGCTCAACCGCACCGCCATCGAGCTTGGCAGCGAGCGCGTCACCAACATCGTCGCGCTGGGCGTGCTGATCGAGATGACCGGGCTGTGCAAGCGCGCCTCAGTCGAAAAGGTCATCCGCGCCTCGTCACCGCGCGGCTTCCTCGATCTCAACATGGACGCGCTCGCAGCCGGCTACGACCTCGCCAAGGCGCCCGTCGCCGCGGCGGCGTCGTGAGCATGAACTCTCAACAAGCGCAGACTGAACCTCTCCCCGCGCGCGGGGAGAGGTCGACGCGCTCTTGCGCGGCGGGTGAGGGGGCGTCTCCACGAGGCCGAGCCTCAATGCCCGTGTCGCCCCTCACCCCACCCCTCTCCCCGCAAGAGCGGGGCGAGGGAGCTCGCCGTGCTCGGGGCGATCGCGTCGTTCTGCATTCAATCGGAAGACACCGGCTGACCTGTTCACCGCATACCGGGACAGTCCAGTCGGCCACTGACAAGGGATTACTTTGATGGTTGCCCAGGCCGCATTGCGCGAACCCGCCGTCCCCATGCTCGATCCCGCGATCGAGACGATGCCGCGGCCACAGCTTGCGGCGTTGCAGTTCGAGCGGCTGCGCAAGATCGTCGAGCGCGCCTATCGCGACGTGCCGCATTATCGCAGGTCTTTCAACGAAGCCGGCGTGAAGCCCGCCGACCTGAAATCGCTGACCGACCTCGCGCGCTTTCCCTTCACCAAGAAGACCGACCTGCGCGACAACTATCCGTTCGGGATGTTCGCGTTGCCGCGTAATCAGCTGCCGCGTATTCATGCCTCGTCGGGCACCACCGGCAAGCCGACCGTGGTCGGCTACACCAGGACCGATCTCGACAACTGGGCCGAGCTGATGGCGCGGTCGATGGTCGGCGCCGGCATCTCGCCCGACGATATCGTGCACAACGCTTACGGCTACGGCCTGTTCACCGGTGGCCTCGGGGCACATTACGGCGCCGAGCGGCTCGGCTGCACCGTGGTGCCGGCCTCGGGCGGCGGCACCGAGCGGCAGGTTCAGCTCATCACCGATTTCGGCGCCAACGCGCTGTGCTGCACGCCATCCTACGCGCTCAACATCGCCGAGGTCGCCGAGCAGATGGGCGTCAATTTGCGTAACGCACCGCTGCGCGTCGGGCTGTTCGGTGCCGAGCCGTGGAGCGACGCCATGCGCCACGATCTCGAAACGCGGCTCGGCATCAAGGCGGTCGATGTCTACGGCCTGTCCGAAATCATGGGCCCCGGCGTCGCCTGCGAATGCGCCGTCGCGCAGAACGGGCTGCACGGCTGGGAAGATCACTTCCTGTTCGAGACCATCGATCCCGAAACGCTGCAGGTGTTGCCGATGGGCTCGGTCGGCGAGCTGGTGATCACCACGCTGACCAAGGAAGCGCTGCCGATGATCCGGTATCGCACCCGCGACATCACCAGCCTGAACACGGAGCCCTGCGCCTGCGGCCGCACCCATGTCCGCATCATGCGAGTCACCGGTCGCGACGACGACATGCTGATCATCCGCGGCGTCAACGTCTATCCGTCACAGGTGGAGTCGGTGCTGGTCGGCTTCCCCGGCATCGCGCCGCACTATCAGATCGTGCTCACCCGGGAGAAGGCGCTCGACGCCATGACGGTCGAAGTCGAGATCGCCCCGGATGCGCCGCGCGACGAGTCGGCGTTGGCCCGCAAGGCCGCCGAGGTGACGCATCACGTCAAGTCGATGATCGGCGTCACCTGCAAGGTCGTAGTGAAAGCGCCGGGCGAGGTGCCACGCTCGCAGGGCAAGGCGGTGCGGGTGAAGGACCAGCGGAATATTTGATCGGCAGATGCTATCCTGCATCCCGCCTTCTTGAGCTATCCGCGCACGACTCGTCATCCTGAGGTGCTCGCCCGAAGGGCGAGCCTCGAAAGATGTGGCCGCGGGGTGCGCGGCTCATCCTTCGAGGCCCTTTCGACCACGCAAACGCGCGGCCGAACGGGCACCTCAGGATGACGCTTCGACTCGTTGAGCGAACTTCAAAACGACCTACAATCCCAGCACCAGCTTGCTGATGATATCCCGCTGGATTTCCGAGGTGCCGCCGAAGATGGTGTAGGCGCGGCCGTTGAGGTGCTTGGGCACGACGGCGAGTGCAGCTTCGGGGATCGCCGGTGCGGCGTTGAGGTGGTGCAGCGGGCGGGTCGGTTCGACGTATAGGCCGTCATGGCCGATGACGTCGACGCCGAGTCGCGTTACCGCCTGGTAGATTTCGCTGGTCCGCAGCTTCAGCATCGACGACACCGCGCCCGGGTTCTGGCCGTTCTGCAACGCAGACAGCACCCGCAGCTCGGTCATTTCCAGCGCGTCGATATCGACCTCGGCTTCCGACATCCGGATGGCGATGTCAGGGTCCTCGATCGCGCGGCCGGTGGCATCCGACTCCGCCAGTGCCGAGACCTTCTGCAGCGCCTCGCGCATTTTCGCCGAGGCGATGCCGGAGCCGCGTTCGAACTCCAAGAGATATTTGCCGTAGGTCCAGCCCTTGCCCTCGTCGCCGACCCGGTTCGACACTGGAATGCGGACGTCGTCGAAGAACACCTGGTTGACCTCGTGGTCGCCGCCGATGGTCAGGATCGGCCGGATGGTGATGCCGGGGCTCTTCATGTCGATCAGTACGAAGCTGATGCCGTCCTGCTGCCGCGGCTCGTCGCTGGTGCGCACCAGCGCGAACATCATGTTGGCGTGGTGCGCATGGGTAGTCCAGATCTTGGTGCCATTGATGACGTATTCGTCGCCGTCGCGCACCGCGCGGGTCTTCAGCGACGACAGGTCGGAGCCTGAACCTGGCTCCGAATAGCCCTGGCACCAATAGTCCTCGCCTGAGAGAATCCGCGGCAGGAAGTAGTTCTTCTGCTCCTTCGAGCCGAAGCCGATGATCACCGGGCCGACCATCTTGACGCCCATCGGCGACGGCGACGGCACGCCCGCGTGGGAGTATTCGGTCTCGAAAATCCAGCGCTGCGCCGGAGTCCAGCCGGGGCCGCCGTACTCGACCGGCCAGCCGGGCGCGCCCCACCCCTTGCTGTTGAGGGCGCGCTGCCAAGCTACGCCGGTCTCCGGTTCCGAGAACACCGAGGCGTTGAGCTGTTCGGCGCGCTTCATCGCGGGCGTCAGGTTCGCCGCGATGAAGTCGCGAACTTCTTTTTGAAAGGCGAGCTCGGCGTCGCCGAAGGTCATATCCATGTCGATGCCTCGCTTGTGTTACACGCGCCGGCCGCTGAGCGCGGCGTGGCGGCGATAGTGATGCGTGCTGCCACCGAACAGCGTCTCGAACGCCAGCAGGCGTTTGAAGTACGCGCCGACGTCGAGTTCCTCGGTGACGCCCATGCCGCCGTGCAGTTGCACGGACTGCTCGGCGACGAAGCGCGCGCCGTTGCCGATCTTGGCCTTGGCGCCCGAGCAGGCGCGTCCGCGCTCGCTCGGCTCCGCGTCGGCCTTCAGCGCCGCGCGCAGCGCCATCGAGCGGGCTTCATCGACCTGCACCGACATGTCGGTGAGGCGATGCCGGATCACCTGATTGGCCGCCAGCGGCTTGCCGAACTGCTTGCGCACCTTGGTGTAGTCGAGCGTCTTGTCGGTCAGCGTCTGCATCATGCCGACCGCTTCGGCCGACATCGCCGCCAGCGCGCGATCGACCACAGACTCGACCGCGGGATACGCGTCGCTATCACCGCCGAGCACGGCGTCGGCCGGCACGCGCACGCCTTGCAGCGTGCAATTGCAGGCGCGGCCGCCGCCGAGCCGCGGATAGTCCGACATCGTCAGCCCGGCCGCGTCACGCGGCACCAGGAACAGCCGCAGCGAGCCGCTGCCGTTATTCGCCAGCCGCGCCGAGACGATCAGCCGATCGGCCGACGCGCCGTCCAGAACCGCGACCTTGCTGCCGTCGAGCACGTAGTGATCGCGGTCCTTCCGCGCCGTCGTATCGACCCGGGCGAGGTTGGCGCGGGCTGCGCGTTCGGCATGCGCGAACGCGAGCCGCAGTTTTCCTTCCGCGATCTGCGGCAGCAGCGCCGCCTTCTGCTCGTCGCGGCCGTGTTCGGCGACGAGGCCGGCGCCGAGCACCACGGTCGACAGATAGGGTTCGCTGACGAGACCGCGGCCGAACGCTTCCATCAGGATGCCGATCTCGATGGCGCCGCCGCCGATGCCGCCGTGCTCCTCGGCGATCGGCAGCGCCAGCCAGCCGAGATCGGCGAACTGCTTCCAGATCGCCTCGCTGAAGCCGAACGGCTCCTTGGCGTTGTGTTCGCGCAGCTTTGGCGTGTAGGTCTCATTGATGAAGCGGTCGGCGCTTTCGCGCAGCATCCGCTGTTCGTCGCTCGGGGTGAGATCCATCGCCTACACCTTGGCCTGTTTGCGCACCGACGGATGTAGTCCCGACGGATCGACGATCATTCCAAACTCCTGCAGATTGTGAGCGTGACACAGCTGATGCAGCGCGAAAGCCTGGTCGATCGCGGCCGGCTGGCCCTGGATGTCGACCGAGCGGTTGACCGCCTCCTTGGTCATATTCAGCGCGAAGGCGGGCTTGGCGGCGATGCGCTGGGCGAGCGCCAGGGTGAAGGCGGATAGTTCGGCCGCGGGGACCACATGATTGACCATGCCGAGCTGATAGCCGTCTTGCGCGCTCCAGCTGTCGGCGGTGAACAGCAGCTCCTTGGCCTTGCGCGGGCCGAGCTCCCAGGGATGCACGAACCACTCGACGCCGCACACGCCCATTGTCACAACGGGATCGCAGAACTCGGCATTGTCGGCGGCGACGATCAGGTCGCAGGCCCAGGCCAGCATCAGCCCGCCGGCGATGCACTTGCCGTGCACTTCGGCGATGGTCGGCTTGGCGAGATTGCGCCATCGCCGCGTGATCTGCAGATAAATCTCCTGCTCGCGCGCCATCCGTCCGTGTGCGCCCGGCTCGCGGAAACCGCCCCAGGTGCCGACCGGCGGGAAGTCGATGCCGGCTTCGTTCCTGGTGGTGGCGCGCAGATCATGGCCGGCCGAGAAATGCGGACCGTTGCCGGCGAGGATGATGACTTTGACGGCGTCGTCCTGCACCGCGTCGTCGAACGCGGCGTTGAGGTCGTAGGTCATCTGCAGATTTTGCGCGTTGCGCGCCTCCGGCCGGTTCATCACGATCCGCGCGACCGCCGGATCGGGACGTTCGACCACGAGCGTCTCATAGCCGCCCATGCATCCTCCCGTTTCTTGTTGTCCCGGCGCGCGGCGCGCCGGTGATTGTTCCGTGTAGTCTGGCAGGTCGGCCGCGCGACCGCAAATCCGAACTGCTGCGGCAGAGCGCGCTTATTCCGCAGCATGGCGCAGGGGCATCGACATTCGAAATTTTCACCGTTCGCTCACAACCTCCGTCATGGCCGGGCTTGTCCCGGCCATCCACGCCTTTGGTGCATTTCCGTCAGCAAGGCGTGGATGCCCGGCACGAGGCCGGGCATGACGCGTGGGGGCGAAAGTGCCTGACTTGAGACGCTGCATTTTCGGTCAGGCTCGCAGGGTGAAAACAGCGCCTTTGGACGCCGCATCGTCCGATCCACGATCACCCGATCCCGCTTTGAGCCAGAACAATCCGCGCGCCGCGGGAGTATGCGACAGGCGGAGGGCTGTGCGGCCAAGCGCCGGCCAGATTTGATTTTTTCGCTGCGCCGATCCGTGCGATAGGTCCCGGCCCTGTGTTTCCCGCCGAAAGTGCATGATGCCGCAGTTCCGCGTTCCCCCGATGATCCGCAAGCCTGCGCTCGGCCTGATGGCCGCGGCGTTGCTGCTGAGTGGATCGGCGGGCGCGGAGGCGGCGAGCGCGCTGGCGACACTGCCGCGTGATCTGTCGCCGTGGGGCATGTTCACCGCCGCCGACATCGTCGTGAAAGTGGTAATGGTCGGGCTCGCGATCGCCTCGCTGGCGACCTGGACGGTGTGGCTGTCGAAGACCATTGAACTTCGCCGCGAGACCGCGGGCGCCCGCGCGGCGCTGGCTCAGCTCGAGGCCGACATCACGCTGGCCGAGCTGCGCAGCACCGTAGCGCAGGACGGCGTCGGCCAATTGATCCAGACCGCGACGCGCGAAGCGCAGCTCTCGGGCTGGACCTTCGACGACGACTTCAAGGAGCGCGTCGCGCTGCGGCTGGAACGCGCCGAAGCCGCGCTGGCGCGGAAGATCGCGCGCGGCACTGGTGTACTCGCCACCATCGGCGCAGTGGCGCCGTTCGTCGGCCTGTTCGGCACGGTGTGGGGCATCATGAACGCCTTCATCGGGATCTCAGAGGCGCACACCACCAATCTCGCGGTTGTTGCGCCCGGCATTGCCGAAGCGCTGCTCGCCACCGCGCTCGGCCTCGTCGCCGCTGTGCCGGCGGTGGTGATCTACAACTATCTGGTCCGCCAGATCGGCAATTATCGCGCGCTGCTCGGCGACGCTTCGGCACAGGTCCTGCTGCTGGTCAGCCGCGACCGCGGCCGCTCGGCGCGGCTGATGGCGCGCGCGGGGTAGGGGCATGGGCGTGCGGCTCGGCGGACGGCGGCAGCCGATCGAGGACGATCTCGCGCTCGCGCACGAGATCAACGTCACGCCGTTCATCGACGTCATGCTGGTGCTGCTGATC
>NZ_BADD01000763.1 GCF_000333455.1 Rhodopseudomonas sp. B29 | reverse complement strand
GTTCAGTCTGGTGTTTCTCGATCCGCCCTATCGCATGCAACTCGCCGAGAAGGCGCTGGTCTCGCTGCGCGATGGCGGCTGGCTGGTGCCGGGCGCGCTGGTGATCGTCGAAGAGGCCAAGGATGCTGCCTTTGCGCCGCCGGATGGCTTCACCGAGCGCGAACGCCGGGCCTATGACGACACCGAATTCACCATTCTGGAATTCGGCACCGCGCTGTCCACCGATCCGGCTTGATCACCACGCCCCGCGCATGAAAAAGCCCGGCGCGAGCCGGGCTCATGGGGCTGCTGGTAGCGAGGCTGTTATTTCTTGGCGCAGGCGACCTGGATGCTGCTGGCCGAGGAGCCACAGCGCGCCGTCACGATTCCGTCCTTGACCTTGAGCTGATCGGACAACCGTGCGGTGCCGCCGCTGATGCAATAGGCCGTCGTCAGAGTCTCGTCGGGACCGCAGCTCACCGGGCAGCCATCGGACGCGCAACTGGCGGATGTCACGCTACGCGTGATGCCGCTCGCGGGTGCCGTGGTCGGAGCCGCCGTCGCTGTCGACACGGTGGTTGCCGCTGCTGCTTCAGTCGTCGCAGGAGCAGCCGAATCCGCTGCCGCTGCCTGAGGAGCCGGTGCAGGTTGGAAGTAGCCGCTGTCGGCAGCCAGATAGACGAAGATGAACGCCACCGCCGCCGCGCCGATCATGATCAGCGTGTTGGTCGGCAAGGTGATGACCCACTGCACGGAATGCTTGATGGAGTCGGTCAGGCTGGCGGTATTGAGAGAGGTGCCTCGGGTGCGCATGTCGTCGAATGCCAGATAGGCCACGATGACGAGGCCGCCCCCGAACAACATCACAATCAGAAGTGCCCCTAACGCAGAGACATACTCCATGTCGCTTTCTTTCCATACCTGCCATGCGCGGCGCGAGCTGTATAGTTGTGGCCGCTCGCGCCCCGCATTGTCGAAAATCAAAATGAGGCCGCGCTGTCTGGCGGCGTTGAGGTAAATCAAAACCGTCGGTTGGCCCAATGGATGGCAACCGTGCGTCGCAACACAGTATTTTTACCGTTGAGCCAAATCAAATACCAACACCTTCGCTGACGCAACACAGTGACATCAAGGTCATCTATGTTGCCGCGCAACAAAGCGGCCGAGGGTGAAGCGATGAAAGCCAAAGACGTCATGACCACCCGCATCGTCACGGTGCAGCCGGAGATGCCGGTCCGCGCCGTTGCCGAGACGTTGCTCAAGCACGGCATCAGCGCGGTGCCGGTCGTCGACGAGGCCGGCGCGCCGCTCGGCATTATCAGCGAAGGCGACCTGATGCCGCGCAACGAAGCCGCCCGGGAGGCACGTCGTGACTGGTGGTTGCAGATCCTGTCGCAGGGCACCGAGGTGCATCCGGACTATCTGGCGTTCCTGAAGTCCGATCATCGCAGCGCCCGGCAGATCATGGTGTCGCCGGTCATCACCGTGGCGGAAGAGACCGACCTCCCGGAAGTCGCCGATCTGTTGTCGGAGAAGAACATCAAGCGCGTGCCTGTGGTGCGCGACGGCCGCATCGTCGGCATCGTCAGCCGCGCCGATCTGCTCAAGACCATTGCCCGCAACGGGCGTAGTCCGCACGATCCGGTTCATGACGATCCCTCGCACTGGCCGATGGCTTCCGAGAAGCTCGAGGCGCTGACGCGGCATCACGAGGCGCCGCCGCCGCCCGCGCATGATCCTGCACTCGATGACTTGTCCGCTGCGGCTTTCCAGGCGCTGGGCACCGAGCACGAGCAGCACGAAGAGGAGAAGCGGCGCGAGGCCAAACGGCTGGCCGACGAAAAGCATCATCAGCAAGCCAGCCAGATGCTGGCGTCGCATCTCACCGAGGAAAGTTGGCAGCGGATGCTGAACAATGCCCGCGCCGCGGCGCGGAAGGACGAGCACGAATTCCTGTTGCTGCGCTTTCCGGCGGAGCTGTGCAGCGACCACGGCCGCGCCGTCAACGCGCCGGATCCGGAATGGCCGTCGACACTACGCGGCATGGCGGCCGATATCTATCTGCGCTGGAAGGACGAACTGCAGCCACACGGCTTCACGCTGCTGGCGCGGGTGGTGGACTTCCCCGATGGCGTGCCCGGCGATATCGGCCTGTATCTGGCCTGGGCGAAACGCGACAAATAGATCAGTTTCGCTCAAATCTTTGCGCCGATCGGTATCTATAAGCTGCGTCGGTAGCTAACTCGCCGGCATCGCGGAATCGCGCACCGCGTGCTACACCGCACGCTCGATCAATGGCTTGTGTGATCCAGGTCAAAGTCCGGGGCAGGCGGGGAATGGTTGATCGCCGCGCGGCCTCAGCCCGCCGCAGACGCTGCGGCGGAAGTCTGGACGCCGTCAGGGAGTGCCGTCACCATGCGAAGCTTGTTTGTTGCGCTCATTGGATCGGCCTTGCTGATCATTCCTGCGGCCGCGCAGGTGTCCGCGCCGGCGGCGATCGTCGAAGACGTCAAGGGTGAGGTTCCGGGCGTCGAGTTCATGGACTACGTGCTGCCCGGCAAGGTTATCAAGCTCGGCGCCAAGGGCGAGATTGTCCTCAACTACCTGAACTCCTGCGTGCGCGAGACCATTAAAGGCGGCGTGGTGATTGTCGGGACCGAGCAGAGCAAAGTGTCGCTCGCCGATATTCAATCCGACAAGATCGATTGCGCCGGACCGAAGCCGATGCTGTCCGACAGCGAAGCCAGCCAGAGCGCCGCCACTGCTTTTCGCAGCATCGCAGTCAGCAAACGTAGTTCTGCTGCCGCGCCGGTGGTCGCCGTCTACAGCGTGGTGCCGCTGTTCGATGTCGCCGGCAAGGGCCGGCTGGTGATCGAGCGCAAAGATATCGCCGGCGAGCGGCAGGACATCGCCCTCGACCGCAAGACTCTCGCCAAGGGACGCTTCGCGGATCTCGGCAAGGTCGGCAAGCCGCTGGCCGCCGGCGGCCTTTATGCGGCGAGCTTTGGCGGCCGGCACATCGTGTTCAAGGTCGCTGCCACGGCGCGCCGGGACGAGGGGCCGGTGATCGGCCGGCTGTTGCGGTTCTGATCCGCGGCGCGCCGCAGTGTCGGTTCGTGCCACCGGACGCGATATCGTCGCAGCGCTGCTGATCGCCGTCGTCACGGCGACGCTCGCGGCCTGGCCGGGACTCGATGTCGCCCGCGGACTGTCGCTCGATATCGTCACGGCGACGCGCTGGCTGGTGTTCGGGCCGCGCATGCCGGCCGAGGAACGGCCGGTCGTGGTCGTGGCGATCGACGAGCAGACCTATCTGACGGCGCCGTTCAAAGGCTCGCCGACCACGACCTGGACCCGCGAGATCGGCCGGGTGCTGACCGCCATCATCGACGGTGGCGCCAAGGTGGTCGGCTTCGACATTGTGTTTCCGAATTCGATCGAGCAGTCGGAGATCCCATTCGGCGATGCGCCGCTCGGCGCGCGGCTGCGCGGTTTCGACCGAGACTTTCTCCGGGCACTGGCGGCCGGCGCCTCGTCCGGCAAGGTGGTGATGGGCGAAATCGGCGCGCACGGCGATGCGATCAGTCCGTCGCCGGGGCAGCGCGTCGCGGTGCGCCAGCAGACCAACATCCGAGCCCTCAATGTCTATGTCGATCGCGACGACGTCGTCCGCCGGCTGCCGCTGTCGTTCTCGACGCCGGCCGGACCGATCGCCTCGATGGCGGTGGAGCTCGCGGCGCGGACACGCGGCGTGTCGCCTGTGTTCGAAGACGGCGCACTCGATCTCGGCGGCCAGCGTGTCGAAGGCCTTGTGCCCAATACGCTGACGCTGAACTTCGACGGCGGCGCCGACGAATTCGCCACCTACTCGCTCGCCGACCTCCATGCCTGCTTGGATCAGCCCGACCCCGAATACTTCCGTCGCCAGTTCGACGGCAAGGTGGTGCTGATCGGCACGCTGCTCGATGTCGAAGACCGCAAGCTGACGTCGAAGCGCTTTGCCACCGGGATCGAAGGCGCCGGCAGCGCGCCGCGCTGCAAGCTGCCGCCGGCCAAAAGCCAGCGGCAATTCAAACGCCGCACCATTCCGGGCGTCTATATCCACGCCGCGGCGGTGGACAATCTGCTCGGCGGTGAGGCTCTAACCGAGTTTGGACAGGCTCCGACAACCGCCGCCGCGTTGGCGTTCTCTCTGATCGTCGTGATTGCAACATGGTTGCTCAGTCCGATCGTCGCCGCCGGCGTCTGGGGCGTGGCGACGATGGCGCTGCTGGGCATTGCCACGGTGGCGATGACACGTGCCGTCGCGTTGCCGCTCGGCGAACCGGTGATCGCCGGCTTCGCGGCGCTGATGCTGATGATCGGCTATCGCTTCGTCATCGTCGATCGCACCGAGCGCTTCCTGCGCGCCAGCTTCGGCCTCTATCTCGCGCCGCAGGTCATCGAGCAGATGCTGCGCTCGCAAAGACTGCCGCGGCTCGGCGGCGAGATGCGCGACGTCACCGTCTTGTTCTCCGACGTCGTCGGCTTCTCCGGTATCGCCGAGCGGCTGTCGCCGGCCGCGCTGGTCGAGTTGATGAACGAGTATCTGTCGGAGATGACGGCGATCATCGAAAAGCACGGCGGCTACGTCGACAAATACATCGGCGACTCGATCGTCGCGGTGTTCGGCGCCCCGGTCAGCGATCCGCACCACGCCCGTAATGCCGTGCGGGCGGCGCTCGAGTGCCGCGAGCGGCTGGAGCACCTCAATCTGACGGCGCCGGCGTTCGGCGGTCAGCAACTCCGCCATCGCATCGGGCTGAATTCCGGCGAGGCGCTGGTCGGCAATATCGGCTCGCGCAAACGCTTCAATTACACGGTGATGAGCGACGCGGTGAACCTCGCCTCCCGGCTCGAAGGCGCCAATAAATACTTCGCCACCGAGATCCTTGCGAGCGAGTCCACGGTGGCCGCCACCGGAAAGGAATTTGCTTGGCGCGAGATCGAAGCGGTGCGGGTCAAGGGCCGGGCGCAGGCGGTGAATATCTATCAGCCACTCGGCCCGCGCGCCGAGGTGACGGCAGCGCAGCTCACCATCGCCAAGCATTACGCCGAAGGATTGGCCCATTGGCGCGCCCGAGACTTCGCCGCCGCCGCCGCAAGCTTCGCCAAGATCGCCTACGACGATCCGCCGGCGGCTCTGTTCCTCACGCGCGCCGAGACCTACGCACAGGGCCCGCCGCCCCCCGAATGGGAACCGGTGCACGCGCTGGAGGGGAAGTAGCAACTCCGACATGACCCGCCACAAACCCAACGTCATCCTGAGGCGCTCGCCCGTAGGGCGAGCCTCGAAGGATGGGCTACGAGTACCTTTGGGCGTGTACCTCGCGTGCAGCCGCATCCTTCGAGGCTCGCTGCGCTCGCGCCTCAGGATGACGATGCTGAATGTGTAGACAGTGTCAGATATTCAGATTCCGATACACAGACACTTCGCGCTCCCGCGCCAGGCGGGCGTCGTCGCCGGCGCGGATGCCGCGCCAGCCGTCGAAGAACACCACGATGGTGGTGAGCAGACCGGTGATCTTGCCGAACAGGAAGCCGAACGGAAAGATCAGGCGGTCGAGCGGCACGATGAATTGCGAGCCGAGGAAGATCGTCGCCGCGTTGATGAAGTAACCAGTGCGGTACAACGTGTTCTCTTTCCAGGCGCTGCGCGCATAGGGCTTCGAGCTCTTCTTCACCGCCTTGTTGTAGCGCGGGTTGCGGAGCAGGCCGAGCAGCCGGCGCCGCTTCGGCAGCTTGCGCGGGCCGGCGAGCAGGGCGCGGAAATGCTGGCGCATCTCCAGATGCGCGATCAGTACGAGGCCGAGGTTGACCGCGACCAGCGCCAGTTTCAGCGCGGTGAACGACAGCAAGAGTTGCGCCGCGAGATCGACGAACAGCAAATGCGTGAAAGCGTTCAGCGCGAACGCCGAGCGGTGAAACGCGGCGCGGTTGATCGACGCCACCTTCTCGTCGATGAACGCCGCGCCGGGCTTGGTCTCGCCGAGCTGCAGCAGCGCTGCACGCTGCGGCTCCGTCAGCGTCCAGCTCTTGCCGAGTTCCTCGATCGTCAGCGCCGGCGGACCGCGCTTGATGCGGAAGGTGGCGCGCGCCGACCATTCCGACAGCCGCGCCAGCCAGCGCCTAGTGGCGGCGAAGCGCGAGCCGGTGGCGGCTTCGACGATCGGATGCGTCGCGATCGGATGGGGTTCGGTCTCGGCCTGCATCCTCTCCACCGGCTGCATGAGCGATTAGAGCGTTTTCGAGCGAAGTGGATACCGGTTCGCGTGAAGAAAACGCGTCAAAACAAGAATCTAGAGCTTCTCCGGTTATGATTCTATCAGAACCGGAGAAGCTCTAGTCGCCGAACAGCGGTCGGTCGGCGAGCTTGCCGGCGGCCTTCAGGGCGGCCTTCATCTGCCTGCGGATTTCGGCGGCATCAAGGTCCGAGAGTTGGGCGGCGGCTTCGTGGTCTAGCTTGGCCTTGGCCCGGCCGGCGAATTTGCTGGTCAGCTCACGGTGCACTGAGATGTCGTTGAGGGCGCCGAGCGAGTCGAGCAGCTTCTTGAGCTGCTTCTTGAACCGGGCGAGCTGCTTGCCGCTGCTATGGCTGTCGAACAGGCTCTCGAAGAAGCCGGCCGCGTAGTAAAGCTTCTTGGCCCTGATGCGCACCTGATGCCGCGAATGGTCGTCGAGTTCGTCCAAGCGATCGAGCCGTTTGACGAGCTTGCGGGCGCGATGCGCCAGCACATGACGGGCGAAGCCCTTGGCCGGGCGTTCGGCATCAGGGCCCGCGGCCTTCGACCAGTCATCGCCGTCGATCCAATGTCGCAGGTCGCGCAGCAGACTGCGGAAGCGCGGCTGTTCGACCGTGGCCTTGGCGCGGGTGAAGGCCGTGGCGCGGTCATTGCCAAGTCGCTTCAGGAAGGCCGGCGACGCGCCGCCGAGCTGGGCGCTGGTGAATTTCAGTTCGAGCAGATGCAGGTCGCGCGCCGGCGCGAGCCGGCCGGCGAGCCACTTCAGCTCTCCGCGAAGCCGGCGGCTCTCCCGGCCATCGACCATAGGGCCGAAGATCGAGATGGCTGCGCGCATCCGCCGCAGCGCGATCCGCATCTGGTGCACGCCGGTTGGGTCGGCATGGCGAACCGCCGGCTGTTGCACCG
>NZ_BADD01000764.1 GCF_000333455.1 Rhodopseudomonas sp. B29 | reverse complement strand
CAGCAAGGCCCCTCTAGTGGTCACTCAGAGAACGGTCCGCTCAGGAACCGCACGCTACGATGCAGCTACGCCCCTCCCCCCGGTCCGGTTGCAGGAACCTGATGCCGTATGGCTGAAGGGGTGACGCCCCGGAGATGGTGCGCGCTGCCGCGGACCGACCTTGCAGCAAAGTTGACCCAATCGGCCGAACCGCCCTAAAGAAATCTGCGCCACCGTGGCCGGTCGACCGCCACAGCGCCGCCGCGGTTCAACCAAGGCGCCGAGCAGGAAGGGTGGCCGAGTGGTTTAAGGCACCGGTCTTGAAAACCGGCGTGCCCTCACGGGTACCGTGGGTTCGAATCCCACCCCTTCCGCCATAAACCGTTGATTGAACTTGGCACAAAACGTTGACGGGCGGCCTCTCGGTCAAGCCCGTACGAGGCTCTAGATCTCTGTTTTCGACGCGTTTCTTCACGCGAACCGGTATCTACCTCGCTCGAAACGCTCTAGGCGGCAGAATTTGTGCCGAACTGGCGACATCGGCATTCGCGCTCGGCATCGATCCCCTGGGCATCGCGGGCCAGCGTTGCGCCGTCAGCACCAATGGTCGAGATGATCTTTTCGCCGTGTGGTCAGATATCTACTCTGCCACGCCGGGTCGTCGGACAAATGAGACCAGATCGGCCTTCCGGCTTCCTGACTGTCCTTGACATAGGCTCGCCAAGCGTAGTGCTCATAAGTACTCAGGCAGGCGACCGAGTAGGCTTCCGCCAAGGCGCGATCGCCGCGGACGACGACGAAATTGTCGTCATTCTGCTCGCTCGCAGCACCAGAAAAATTATGAGAGCCGGTAACGACCCGGCAGTCATCGCTGAACGGGTCGATCACGATCATCTTGGAATGGGTAATTGCATGACCGATTCCGGGATAACGGTCGCGCGTGAGAAACTGGGCCCGAGTCACCTCAGCGACCCACGATGCGAACGAATTCTTGATGCCCTCGGGCTGAATGAGCGAGGTGCGATACTCACGCGTATTGATGTCGACGCCTCGTGCAGAGAACTTCTCTATATTGCTCCCAATCACGGTACTAACGACTCCTCGCGTATAAACCTCGCCCGCGCGCGAGACGATCGTTCCCAGTGGTTCCGGACCGGGTTGAAACATCACGTAAAGCACCATCGACTTCGCCTGACTGACGAGGTCGATCAGCCCCTGGATATCGATCCCAAGACCCGTATTCTTCTTCGACTTGTTCCTGACGCGTGTGAACCAGACGTCCACCCCATCGATGCTCTTCGGCGAGTCGGCGTTCGCCTTCATGAGTTCGGGCCCGAAATCACCGCCCGCGTCCCTCAGGAGTTCCCACTGCGTCAAATACAGCTGCGCGACGTCAGCGTTCTTGATCAGAAGCCCGTTATTGACCTGTGTGCAAAGGCCACTCGGCGTCCAATTGGTACTTCCGGTCCAGGCCTTGAGGGGATGGTTGCCCTTCGATCGAACGACGATTGCGAAT
>NZ_BADD01000765.1 GCF_000333455.1 Rhodopseudomonas sp. B29 | reverse complement strand
CTTCAGGTGATCAGCTTGATCTTCCCAGGAGACGCTTGCAACGCGTTCGGGCATTTGATCGGCGGCGCGGATCATTCGATCGTGACGCTGACTCCGGCGGCGTTCGCCGAGATCGATCGCGGCCGCTTCGAAGAGTTGATGGCCCTCGATCCAGCGCTCACCGAGGCAATGCTGTGCGACACCCTGCTTCAACTCGCAATCGCGCAGGAATGGATCGTCAATATCGGTCGCCGTGTCGCGCTCGAACGGGTCGCTCACCTGCTTTGCGAGATCTTCGAGCGCCTGCACGCCGTCGATCTTCTGGAGGGCGACAGCTGTCCCTTCCCCATCACCCAGATGGACTTGGCCGACGCGACGGGACTGTCGATCGTCCATCTCAACCGTACCCTGCAAGAGCTGCGCGGCAGCGGGCTGATCGTGCTGCGTGAACGCCATCTCACGATCGTGGATCGTGAGGCCTTGGAAAATCTGAGCCTGTTCCACCCGGACTACCTGAGGGTCGTCCCCGGAAAGCTGCCCTGAGGGCGCCGGATCGAACTGGTCAGTGACACCCGCTGACGACGAAACTGACGGCCTGCTTCGCTCGTGCAGACGCGCCGGAACGCCCCGTTGAGGTCGGCGTTGGTCGACCGAGTAGACTTGGCAGCCGCGGAGCAAGACGATGGAGACCAAGATCGAGCGCCGACCACTCGATGGGCGAGAGCCTGCCGTCTCGGAAGACGATCGCCGCCGCGAGAACATCTCGTCGGAAGCCGAACGTCGTCAGACCGAACAGGACCGCATGACGCCGCAGCGCCGCAAGAAGACTCCCTCCGCTAGCGATCCCGGTCACACGGCCTGATCAGGACGCTCGCGAGCGGTCGAGGTGTGATGTTCGGCTTCCGATCAGACCATCTCGGCACGCCGACGCCGTTCCGCGGCCTCGGTGCGCCAGGAACAACACATGTCGGGGTGATCGTGCAGGGCGCGATGGTCGCGAGGCTGCACCTTTAAAGACAAGCCGCTTCGCGCTCGCAGCTCACCGGCGGACTTCCCGCGTCGCCAGCCATTCAATGACGCCGAGGGCAACTTCAGTCGATTTGGCGCGCTGCTGCCATGCTTCCCATTGCTGCGGGTCCTGGCCCTGCTCGGCTTCACGACGCCAACGATCGGCGAACGCGGCCAGCCGCTGCTCGAGCGGCAGCTCCTGCTTGGTGCGGTTCCGACTCTTCTTCACGTGACCTCCTCGCCTTCGTGGCAGGGAGGCTAGCGGCCCAATCCGAAGCGGGCATTCACCTATCTTAATGCCGGTCCGTGCCGCGCCTTGGCCTGGACTTTCGCCTCACCCCTCCGTCAAGTAACCTGCTCCGCTCCGAGTTCCTTCATCGCCGCTTCGACCACGCAAGGATCGGCAGCACGGCATTGCACATTGACTTCGATGGCTCCGCCGAGTTGCGGATCGCCTTGCTTAGCAATGCCGGGATGGCCGCTCTCCGCATCCGCACCCGCGACCTCGGTGCCGGCACTATTGGCTTGGCCACGCGACCGCACATCGATCGCCTGACGTTCGATGCCGTGTTCCTGAACCAGCCGCTCGATCGCCAGTTCGGCCTCGCGCCGCGTCGCAAATGCGCCGCTGATCCTGCGATTCATCTTGCTCTCCATCGTCGATGACATCGTCATCAATGCCGAGGTGACGCAATGTTTCCCGCGTCAGAATGCACCGCCACATCGAAGGCGTGGCAAGCCGATGAAAAGGCACTCGCCAGCAGCCGCCGAGCGAGCTGCCGCCTTGGTGTCGGGGTCGACACTTATTGTGACGTCCGAACGCGCCCGCGGCAGGCCCGGCTCAGATGCCTTTGTCCTCGACAGATTTACATTTCGCGGTGCCCCGGTCGGCCAGATTGTTGAATTCGAGTAAATTTCATTCCCCGGCAACCGCGCCGTCGTTTAGTAATGCGGAAAATTACGAGTGTTAGTAAGCATCAATTGGCACACGGTGATTGCATGAGTGACGATCTGGAAGGTTTTTACCGGGTGGAGTTCGAAACAGCCCGCAAGAAGTCGCATGGTGTGGTGTGTCTCCACGGGGGACGAATACGCGGCGGCGACTCCGCTTTCGCCTATATCGGGACCTATCGGCAGACCGGACTAAAGGTAAGCGGAACCCTCCGCGGGCTCCGTCATGCGCCGCCCGATCCGAGCCGTCTATCGGTCTTCGGCATCGATCCTGTGGAAGTGAACTTCGACGGCGTCGCCAAGGACGGCTATGTGTCGATCGAAGGCGTCGCCCGCGAGACGCCGAGCCTGTCGCTTCGGGCGCTGCTGGTGAAGATCGAAGACTAGAGCTTTTCCGGTTCTGATAGAATCAAAACTGGAGTTCTGGATTCTTATTTTGTCGCGTTTCTTCACGCGAACCGGTCTCCACTTCGCTCGAAAACGCTCTAAAGACTAAGGCCAAGGCCTTCCGAACGGTTCATGTGAGCCGCAGCTTCGCCGTCGGCCGCGAGGCCTTCAAGGGCTGACCGCAATTGTCAGCAGTTTCCTGACATGGTCGCGGATGTCGTCTGCGACGGCACGATCGAGCCGGTCCAGCCATCGCTTGGGAATGGCCGACAGACCATAGGTCGCCCCCGCCAACATGCCGGCGAGCGCGCCGGTCGTATCGGCGTCATCGCCCTGATTGACCGTGGCGATCACGCAATCGGCGAACGACGACGTCGCGAAGTAATAGTGCAGAACGGTCTGCAGCGTATCGACCACATAGGCCGAAGCCCGCCCGCGGTAGGGCGTGAAGCGGAAGCTGCGATGCGCCGTCACCAAGTCGTCCGCAATGACGCGGGCCTGGGCCGGGCCGGCGCCGAGAACCAGTACCTGCAGCATCTCGACCAACGCCAGCGAAGCCGCGTCCGACAACGGATGATGGTGGGTGATGCGCGCCTGCGCCACCGTCCAGCTTCGCGCCTCCTCCGGCCGCCGCAGCGTCGCCAGAGCGAGCGGCAGGATGCGCATCGCGGCGCCGTTGCCGGCGTCGCCCTCGAAATAAGCACCTTGGACAGCGCCCGTGGTGATGTAGCGCCGGATACCGCGGCGGCAGGTGCTGCCGACATCGACGGGTCCGGTTTTCAGCCAGGCGGCAAATTCCTCGCAGACGTCGCGGACGTCGAAGCCGCCGCAACGGATCAGCGAGCGGCCGAGCGCCAGCGCCATCGCGGTGTCGTCGGTGATCTGGCCCGGCTTCAGGCGCAGCCAGCCGCCGCCGACGATCTCCTTGTGGACGCCATAGCGCGCCGAGATCTCCGAGGCCGTCATGAACTCGACGGTGGCCCCGAGCGCGTCACCGATCGCAAATCCGAGATAGGCCGCGAGCGCCCGCTCCTCGATCTCGGCGGGTGTCGGTGCTTGGGCCATCAAAAGTAGCTCGCCGTGACGCGATAATCGCCGCCGATCACAAGATACTCGCTTTCGCTTTTCAAAAGATGCGTCGCCAGCAGCCGGTTGAAGAACAGGATCTTCGGCACCGGCACGCGCACGGTGAGGATCGTGTCCCCGAAACAATCGGCGATGCTGCGATCGGTGGTGAACGACGTCAGGTTGTTCAGGCGAATGATGCAGTGGCGCTTGTCGATGCGCGTGACGATCTGATGTTCCTCGAAGCCGTTGACGCCGCGATACAGCGTCACATGCGTACTTCCGGACGCGGAGAAATGCGACAGCGCCCATTGGCAGAATTCGAACAGCAGATCGAGCTGAACGTAGATCGCGTTGTTGTGAAAACGGCTCGACATTTTCTGTTCGACATAGCTCGTCCAGGCCGGGCTGGCGATGCGCCGGATCGGCTCCTGATGAAAAGTTGGAAACAGCCCGAACCGGCTCTCGACCCAGCCCTTCAGGACAGCACCTTCGGCGCCGTTGCTATCGAAGCTCCAGCCTTTGACCAGATCGAGGAACGACGAACGAAACCGCCGGCGGCCGCGGCCGTCACGAAGCTGCTGCTCGGGATCGATGCCGAACAGCGCCGCCATGTAGCAGGAGAACGCCGTTCCGGCGTCGGTGAGATCCTCGGCCTGCGCCAGCATCTCGAACAGACCGGTGTTCATCTCCCGAACCCCGGCGATATGCAGCGGCACCGGATTGTCGTTGAAGGCGACGCCGGTCAAGAAGCCCATCGGCACGCCGACGAGGTTGGTTGAATGGCCGATGGCGCCTGCTGCGGTCACGTCGCTGTCGCCGGATTGGATGCTGCGGAATACCCCGACCATCTATCCCGGTCGGCCGCAACTGCCCATCAGCGACTTTAGGCTAGGTGCCCGACGCGGCTGTCAGCGTGCCTTCGCCAGCGTCTCCGACGGCAGTTCGCCGTGCTTGCGGCGATAATCGTGGGCGAAATGGCCGAGATTGCTGAAGCCGCAGGCGAAGGCCACGGACGTCACCGACCGGCCGGGCTCGCCGTCGAGCAGCATGGCGCGCGCCTTGTCGAGCCGCACCGCTTTGGCGAACGCCATCGGCGAGTAGCCGCGGTGCCTCTGGAATGCCTTGAACAGGCTGCGGACACCGACATTGGTCAGGCCGGCGAGTTCCGGGATGGTGATCGCCCGATTCCAGGCTTGCTCGATGTATTCCTCGGCGAGTCGGACATATTCGGGCGCCGTGTCCGGGGCGTCGCGGTCGAGCAGGTCGCTGTAGTTGTGCCGCAGCGCACAGAGGAAAGACACGACGAGCGCGTTCTGCAGCTCGCGCAGCATCAAGGCCGGCAGCGGCGGCTGCGACGGGTCGATCTGCTCGGCCAACACCTCGGCGATCCGCTGCAGGCTACGCGCGCCGCGCTGATCACTGCTCGCCTGCGGCAAGAACACCAGCGAGCCCCGGGGTTTGACCCCCAGCAGCCCCTCGAGGGTCTTGGTCAGCGTGGCAGACGAGGCGCGCACGAACATCTGCTGATAGCCGGCGCCGAATTCCAGCCGCGCCGGCGTGCCGGGCGAAGACACACACCAGTGCCGCGGGTCGATGTCGACGGCGGCTCCGCCCGCCGAGGTGCGGCAGTG
>NZ_BADD01000766.1 GCF_000333455.1 Rhodopseudomonas sp. B29 | reverse complement strand
CGGCATCACACTCATCGGCGCCAAGGAGAGTGTGCTGACCCGCGGTCGCCGCGGCATACGCATTGGCGCAATCGGTGATATCTCGCGCGCTGCACTAGAGCGGGCGCTTGCCCCTTTCCTCGGCCAGCCGCTGTCACGCAAGCGGGTCAGTGACATCCAAGCGGCGATCGCCGAGGTCTATCGCGAGACGGGCTATCCCTTCGTCTCTGTCACCCTGCCGCCGCAGGAGGTCACCAGCGGTGTGCTAACCCTGCGGGTGGTGGAGTTCCGCACAGGATCGGTGAAGGTCTCTGGTGCGGAGGTGGGCATGGAGGCCGACCTGATGCGCCGGGTACGCACCGCGCCGGGCCAACGGATCGCGGCCGATGCGCTGGATGAGGATCTGGCCTGGCTGAACCGCTATCCCTATCATTCGGTCTCCGGCGTGTTCGCGCCCGGCCATGATGTAGGCCTGAGCAACCTCACCTTGGAAGTGACCCAGCAGAAGCCGTGGCAGATGTTCGCGGGCTGGTCCAACACCGGCACCCATGCCACCGGCTTTGACCGCTACTTCGCGGGCTTCGGCGCCGCCTTACTCGGGGTGCCGGAGAGCTACCTGTCTTATCAGGTCACCGGCAGCCCAAATTTCTGGACCGATCCTGGTCGCGTCGGCAGCGGGGCCGAGCAGCCCAACTATTATAGCCAGGCGGCGCGCCTCGTCCTGTCCACCGGCGAGCGGCAGAGCATCGAAATCGCGCCCAACTATGTGGCCACCCGCCAGAACGGAAGCCCAAACTCTTTCGCCTTCAACAATAAGACCCTGGAAATCCCAGTCTATTATCGCACCGCGATCTCCAACCTCGTGCCCGGTCTCTATGCCGGTGATCTGATCCTGGGCGCCACGGGCAAGACCGTCTCCCGCAGCAGCTATTTCACCGGCGTAGACATCGGCGGAGCAAATGCGGACTTGTTCGAGATGTTCGCCGGTTGGTCGGTCTCGCGCGCAGATGCCTATGGCAACACCAGTCTGGATGTAAAACTGGTGGTCAATCCCGGCGGCATGATCGGTGGCAACAACGCGGCGCAATGGAGCGCCTATAGCGGTGGCCGCGTCAACGATGTCCGATATGTCTATGGGGTGGCGGACGTCAATCGGGTCACGCGCTTGCCCGCGGGCTTAAGTTGGGTGAGCGACCTCAGCGTTCTCGCCTCCGGCCAGCCGCTTCCGAACACCGAGCAGATGAATCTGGGCGGCCTATACGCCACGCGCGGCTATACGCTGGACGATGCGACGGCGGACACCGGGCTCGTGTGGCGCAACGAGCTGCGCACCCCTACCTTCCCCCTCCTGTCCAAACTCGGGATTAAGGGGGTGAGCGACCAGCTTTCCCCCTACGGCTTCTTCGACCTGGGCTGGGGTCGGAGCTATGCCTATCAGGGGATTCTCGGCACAGTGCCGCGCAACGATTATTCCCTCGCCGGTGTCGGCCTCGGCGTGGACTACACGCTGAACCGCAATGTCACCGCCACGCTGGTGGGCGGCTTCGCCCTGAACGACGCCATCTACACCAAAGCCGGAGACTTCAACATCAAGGCCCGGGTGTACGTGAGCTACTGAAGCCCTAGAATTATTGGAGACCTGGGCTGTCACTGAAGACCATTAGTGCCCTCGCCTTGGCGGTGGGGCTCTGCGGCGATTGTTGGAGCATCATGAGCGGTGACGAGGCGGCCAGGCGTCAACCGATGCATCATCACATCAGCGCAGGCGGAATGCGGTTTGCCGATATGAGGTCGACGACAACTGAATTTCGTCGCTCAGCCAAGCCTTGAGATCAGAAAGCCGCTCGCTATTCCAAATTGCTGCAACATTGCTGTGGTCTCGATGACATTGGCGGCGCAGACCAAAGCGTGCTCCGTTTGAACCTCACGACCTGAGGTGGCGGTTTTGACATTGTCGATTCGCGGCCTAGGTTGTTCCCATCAATAAAGGCGCTGAAGACCTGCACATGAGACAACTGCTGTCGCCTCGCCGGCGTCGTTCGATCCGCGTGACATCGGCGCGTTGGCGGCAAAGAGGCATCTTCCTCCTAGGCGGCATAGCCGTCGGCGCTGCAGCGGTCGTGCTGGCGTTCCTCGCCGATTGGGCCCAGATCGCCTTCTCTGCCGCCCTGGCTCAGTCCCGTTACATTTCATTGTTGATCACGCCGCTCGGTTTCGCCGTCTCGGTCTGGCTGACCCAACGTTACTTTCCCAACTCGCAAGGCAGTGGCATCCCACAGGCGATCGCAGCACGGCAGCTCAACGATCAAGCTGCACGGGGGCGCCTGGTGTCGATCCGCATCGCAATCGGCAAGGTGTTGCTGACGCTGCTCG
Source organism: Rhodopseudomonas sp. B29 (assembly GCF_000333455.1). Taxonomy (GTDB): domain Bacteria; phylum Pseudomonadota; class Alphaproteobacteria; order Rhizobiales; family Xanthobacteraceae; genus Rhodopseudomonas. The sequence goes on along the minus strand of NZ_BADD01000766.1, from coordinate 7,459 downwards.
GACTGTTGTGTGGCGGCTCGATCGGCCGCGAAGGCCCCACCGTGCAGGTCGGCGCTTCGATCATGTTCGCGATCGGCCGGTTGTCGCCGCGCCGCCAGCCGGGCCTGATTCTAGCCGGCGCGTCGGCCGGCGTCGCGGCCGCATTCAACACACCTCTGGCCGGCATCGTGTTCGGCATCGAGGAAATGAGCCGGTCGTTCGAGACCCGCACCAGCGCGCTGATCATCGCGGCGGTGATCGCCGCCGGCCTCACCTCGCTGGCGCTGGTCGGCAACTACGATTACTTCGGTCACAGCGAGTCGACGCTGCACAGCGGCAGCGATTGGCTGGCTGTCCCTCTCTGCGGCATCGCCGGCGGCCTGGCCGGCGGCCTGTTCAGCCGCATCGTGATCGAAACTGCCCGCGGGTGGCCTATCCGCCTTGGTCGCTTGCCGAAGATCTATCCGATCGCCTTCGCGGCCGCCTGCGGCCTCGGCGCCGCCGTTTGCGGTCTGCTCTCCGGCGACACGGTGTACGGCACCGGCTACTCGCAGGTGAAGACGGCTCTCGAGGCCGGGCACGCCCTCCCGTGGGACTTCGGCCTGCTCAAGCTCGCCGCGACGACGCTGTCGGCGATCAGCGGCATCCCGGGCGGAATCTTCGCGCCGTCCTTGGCGGTCGGCGCCGGCATCGGGAGCAACGTGGCGCAATTGCTTCCGACCGCACCGATCGGCGCGATCCTGCTGCTCGGCATGGTGTCGTATTTCGCCGGCGTGGTTCGCGCACCAATCACGGCCTTCGTCATCGTCACGGAGATGACCGATAACCACGCCATGGTGGTGCCGCTGATGGCAGCGGCGATGATCGCCCACGCGACCTCGGGTCTGATCTGCCCCGAAGGCATCTACCACGCTTTGGCGCGCGGCTTCCTGAGGCCGAAGGAAGACGCCAAGTCCACCGCGGCGCGATCGTGAGAGTGCCTAAACTGCGCTGACGCCGATGCGGCCGAGCCCCGGGAGCTTGATGGCCGGGCGTCGCAGATCGACCCCGATCACCGCCCCGAAGATGTTGACTTCGATGCCCTCGATCCAGCCGAGCGTCAGCCCCAGATAGCCGCCGAGCGTGGCGCGAATGCCGGTGCCGGAGCCGGTCGGGCCGATCCAGTCGCCGTTCCACGGGTAGTCCTTGCCGATCGCGGTCGGCGGCAGCGTGGTGCTTAGTTCCGGCACCGCGGCGAGAACCGCTGCGACGAAGGTGTTGGAATTCGGTCCCGGCCAGGCTCGGTAATCGCCGTAGGCGTTGAGCTTGTATCCTTTGATCGCCGCTTGGATCTTCGGGATCATCTCGGCGGCTTCAGCGCCATCGGCGCTGGCGATCAGTTGCGGAAGATCGCCGAACCAGCGGCCATCGGCGGCGAACCCGTTGACGCGGATCGGCTCGCCCCATGCCGTGTAGTCGTAGCGCGTGTAGCGTGAGGCGTCGGCCGGCTTGACGACGATCCAGCTGTGCACGGCGAATATGCCGCGCCAACGCACCGTGCGCGCGGCGAATACGCGCACCACAGCTTCAGGATGAGCAGCTGCCGGCGGCAGCAATCCGGCACTCGAGCGGTCGGCCATCTGCCAATCGACGCTGCGGTCGCCCAGCCAGTATCGCCCGGCCGATATCGCGATCGGGCCGAACAAAAGCATCAACAGGATCAGCAAGGTTCGTCTCACGGGAGTGTGCGGCACAGGAACGTGCCGCACATATAGGAACGCGCGCGGCATTCGCCAGAGCGCGGCGCAGAGTTCCACCGCTCTCCTACTTACGAGAAGCGACGAAGCGAGGTGGCGTGCGCAGGAACTGGAGCGCGACATGCTGATTGTTGCAGCATGTCTGATAATCTTCATTCCAAGCGAACCGGCAACGAGCCCGCCCCGCTGCTGCTCATCGCCGTCGCGATCGTTCCGCTGCTTGCCGTCCTGGCGTGGTATTTCGGCGTGTTCGGCTGAGACCAAGCGCGATCCGGCTGATTACTCCTCCAGCATCCGCGCGAGCCTCAAAGCATCGAGCGGCGCGGCGCTCTTCTGGTCGTTGTCGAAATACACATAGACGTCGACCCCCTGCCGCCGCCAGCCTTTGATCCTGGCGGCCCATTCGCGCAGGGCCTTGCCGGGGTAATGGCTGTGGTAGCGCCCACTGGGGCCATGCCCGCGAACATAAACGAAGTCCGCGGTGCGCTTCCATGGCGCTGGCGCGTCATGATGGTCGGACAGGCACAACGAGATGCCGGACTTGCGCAGAAGCCGCAGGATAGCAGGGCTGTACCAGCTCGGGTGACGAAATTCGAAGCTGTAGCGCCGCTTGGACGCGAGCATTCCAACAAACGACTGCAGCCGGTCTTCATCCGCCGCGAACTGCGGCGGGAGTTGAAACAGAATCGGACCGGCCTTATCGCCGAGCAGGCCGAGCCGATCCTCCAGGAGTTCGAGACTGTTGGCGGATTTATCCGACAGCCGCTTCCAATGGGTGATGAACTTCGACGCCTTCCAGGCAAACACGAAGTCTTTGCCGGTCTGCTCACGCCATCCCCTCACCGCTTCCGGCGTCGGCGTACGATAGAACACGCCGTTGAGTTCAGCGGTGGGAAACTGGCTGGCATAATATTGCAGCTGGCGCTTGAGCGGCAGGCCATCCGGAAAGAACGGGCCGCGCCAGGATGCGTAGTGCCATCCCGACGTGCCTATCAACACACGCCCGACCATCGCGCGCCTTCAGGACGGCTTCATCACCACCTTGATGCAGCCGTCCTGCTTGTCGCGGAAGGTCTTGTAGAGCTCCGGCCCCTCTTCCAGAGTCGCCCGATGCGTGATGACGAAAGATGGATCGATTTCCCCCTTCTCGATGCGGCCGAGCAGTTGCGGCAGATAATGCTGCACCGGCGTCTGGGCCATCCGGAAGGTGAGCCCGCGATTGATCGCGGAGCCCATCGGAATCTTATCCAGGAAGCCGCCATAGACGCCGACGATCGAAACCGTTCCGAAGTTACGGCAGCAATGGATCGCCTGGCGCAGCACGTGCGGTCTGTCGGTGCCCATGAAGGTCGCCATCTTGACCCGGTCGACCACAGCGTCGAACCCGGACAGGGTCGCCGCCTCGGTACCAACCGCATCAATGCAGGCGTCGGCGCCGCGCCCGTTGGTCAGGTCCTGGATCTTGTCGTAAATATCGATGTCCATGAAATCCAGCACCAGGGCGCCGGCCTGCCTCGCCATCTCCATGCGCTCCGGCACTGTGTCGATCGCAATCACCCGCTCGGCACCAAGCAGAAACGCACTCTTGATCGCCATCTGGCCGACTGGACCGCAGCCCCAGATCGCGACGGTCTCGCCGCCTTTGAGATTGCAGAAATCCGCCGCCATGAAGCCGGTCGGAAAGATGTCGGAGAGAAACAGGACCTGCTCGTCGGTGAGATGATCGGGAACCTTGATGGGACCGACGTCGGCGTAAGGCACGCGCAGATACTCGGCCTGACCGCCTGAATATCCACCGAGCATGTGCGAATAGCCGAACAGTCCAGCCGGCGAATGTCCCCACATCTTCTCGGCGACCTTGGCGTTCGGATTGGAGCGTTCGCAGCCCGAATAGAAGCCTCGCTGGCAGAAGAAACATTCGCCGCAGGAAATGGTGAACGGCACCACGACACGATCGCCGACCTTGAGCTTCTTGTTATCAGCGCCGACTTCAACGACCTCGCCCATCGTCTCGTGGCCGAGAACGTCGCCGCTCTCCATGGTCGGCATAATGCCGTCCATCAGATGCAGATCGGAGCCGCAGATCGCACAGGCCGTCACTTTGATGATCGCGTCGCGGCCGTGCTCGATCTTCGGATCTGGCACGCTCTCACAGCGAATGTCGTTCTTGCCGTGCCAGGTCAGCGCTTTCATCACGATCTCCAGATTGCGTCGGTTCGCCTGACAAACCTCCCGACACGTCGTTGTTCCTGTGGAACAGCAGAACGTAGCGTCGGTTGACCACCGAACACACCAGCGGAGATCACGCATGGCCACAGACCGTCGCTTAGCTGTCGTCACCGGCGCCTCGACCGGGATCGGACTCGAACTCGCGCGCTGCTGCGCCGAAGACGGCTTTGATCTTTTGATTGCGGCCGACGAGGCGACCATCGACACCGCCGCGACAGAACTACGCGCGCACGGTGTCGCTGTAGAAGCTGTGCAGGCCGATCTGTCCACCGAACAAGGGGTCGACCGGCTGTGCGCGGCCGTGAACGGACGCCGCGTCGATGCCCTGCTCGCCAATGCCGGACGCGGTCTCGGCCACGGCTTCCTCGATCAGGACTTTCACGAAGCGCGCCGTGTCGTCGACACCAATGTGGTCGGCACCATCTATCTGATCCACCGGATCGGCAATGACATGCGGCGGCGCAACGCCGGCCGCATTCTGATTACCGGCTCGATCGCCGGCTTCATTCCCGGAAGTTTTCAGGCCGTCTATAACGGCACCAAAGCGTTTCTGAACTCGTTCTCTTTCGCGCTGCGCGAAGAGCTAAAGGACACCGAGGTCACCATCACCTGCCTGATGCCCGGCGCCACCGACACCGAATTCTTCCGCCGCGCCGACATGATGGACACGGCTGTCGGCACCGCCAAGAAGGACTATGCTTCACAAGTGGCCCGCATCGGCTTCGACGCAATGATAAGCGGCGAAGGCGATGTCGTCGCGGGTTGGCACAACAAGCTGCAGACCAGTGTCGCGAACGTCACGCCGTCCGGCACTTTGGCGAGCCAACACCGCAAGATGGCGGAGCCCGGCAGCGCAAGACGGTAGGCTCACTGAACCGGAGGCTCCGTTTCGTCGAGAACAGTAAGGCCTCCGCGATGGGACGTGGCAGGATTTGTCAAGTCGAATTGACACCGGTCCCGCGCTCAGCGGCGGCAATCAATTGAGAGCGGCTGCACAGTTCTCAGCTGTTTATTCTCACGCGTGCAGCGATCGACCAGGATTGGAGCGATAACTGACGGAACGTCATGCGATAACGGGAGGCCATCGTTGCCGGCGCTTATCTCAGGTTAATGCAACGACGCTCTCGATCGGCAACCGTGCGGGTGTCGATCAGTCGTGATCGTCAACTAACCACGATGATGGAGAAGTAAATCGAGGATGGAGATCGGACGCCCCTATTCCCGCCTGATCCATCGGCTCGAAGCCTGTAGGCCGCTTCTTCCTGAAGATCGGCAACATATCGCCGACCTTCCCCTCACGGTCGCCAATTTCGGCGCCGGTCAGGAAATCGTTCGTCAAGACGATGCGCCGACCCGCTGCACCGTGGTGCTGAGCGGCATTCTCAGCGCCCACAAGCGCGTTGACCGTGCTCAGAGGCAGATAACGTCGTTCTTTCTGCCCGGTGATATTGCCGACCTGTCTGCACTGTATCTTCCTGCCCTTGACTACGGAGTGACGGCGGTCGGCTCTGCCGTGGTCGCGTTTGTGCCACACAATGCCCTGCAGTCGGCGATGGATCGCGCGCCGACACTAACTGAGGCGGTTTGGCGCCAATCGCTGATTCAGGCCGCGACATTCAGGGAATGGCTCGCCACGATAGGACGGCGCGATGCATTGTCCCGGGTTGCGCATCTGGTTTGTGAAATCGCGGTGCGGCTTCAAGCCGTCGGCCTAGCCCGCGACCTCCGGTTTTCGATTCCCTGGACCCAGACCGATATTGCAGACGCATGCGGCATTTCGAACGTTCATGCCAATCGCGTGGTGCAGAAGTTGCGGCGCCGAGGGCTTGTCGAGTGGAACACCCAGGGCATCAGCATCCTGGATTGGAGCGGGCTCGTCGCGGTCGGCGGCTTCTCGGCCGAGTATTTAGCACTTGCGCCATCGCTTTCCCTCGCCCCTGTCGGCAAGCCGATAGAGATGCGGCTACGTGATGCCGGCCAAGCGACGCCGCCGGCGTGAGCCGCGTATTTAGCCGACGCTCCATATCCTATGCAAAAGCGGACGCCGACCTTCGCGCGCATAATAATCCTATGCAGACTTGCTCCTCATTACGCCCTTCGGCGGGCTCCGAAGCCCGATCGGAGCCGCTGACGATTCCGGCTTCGCCGGGCGCCCGCGCAGATGATGATGGACGACGCCGAGAGGACCGGGAAAGCGACCCTTTGGGTTCCAAGGAGATTCGGCGGTGGGTCGAGAGCACTGCACTACGCCCTCCAACCTGAGTGCCGGCCACATCTTCCGTCTCGAAGATGACGTCGAAGCGGCCCAAGCGGACGCGTCTGTGCGATTTAAACCCTGGCACCGCCGGATTGTCCTATGGTCGGGGCCCCACCGGGCAAGGCAGCGAGCTATGGACTGATCCGTGACCGCCAACGACGACAGCCAATCCGGCGAAGACCGAGGTGCTCCCGCGTCTCTGATCGTTGCGGTCGCAGCGTCCCCCGCGGCGCGTGACAGCCTCGACCGGTTGCTCGCTAACTTTTCGCTGCAGCCGGATCAGGCGGTGATCGTACTTGCCGACGGGTGCGACGGTACCGAGGAGCAGGCTCTTCGGCAGAAATTGCAGCGACTTTCGCACAACGTGAAGGAGCCTCGAGACCAAGCTTTGATTGAGGGCGGCGCGGTCTATTTGTGCACCGCCGGAAAGATCACCACCGTCGACCAGGGAAAATTCCGCGTCCGCCGCGGGGATCCGCCACCGGAACGTAGAGCCGTCGACAGTCTTCTGGTCTCTCTCGCGGAAACGAGCACCGGTGCTCACGTCGACGGCGAATTGCCTGCCAGAATTGCCCGGGCCGAGCAGTCGCAGCTGACGCAACTTGCCGAACTACGGCATCGCGTCCGCAATATGCTGGGCGTGATCCGTTCGATCGCGCGGCGCTCTGCCCGCACCAGTGAGACCGTCGAGGAATACGCAGCTCATCTCGACGGCCGCCTCACCGCCTACGCGCGCACCCAGGCCATGTTGACCCGTGGTCCGGCCGGCGGCGTCGATCTCGAATATGTGGTGGTCGAAGAACTCGCCGCCTGCAGCGCGAATGAGGACCGGCAGGTCGTCGTCACCGGCCCTTCAATCCGGCTGCAGCCCAAAGCTGCCGAAGTTTTTGTGCTCGCGATACATGAGCTCGCCACCAACGCCGTCAAATACGGCTCGTTGAGCGAGCCGAGGGGCCAAGTATCCGTCTCGTGGGAGATCGAGCCGAGCTCACCGCAGCTTCTGTCATTGGTCTGGCGAGAGCGCGGGGGGCCGCCGGTGAAGCCGCCGCAGCGCCAAGGCTTCGGCACGGAATTCTTGGAGCGGACTCTCGCGTTTGAGTTCGGCGCCAAGACCACGCTGACTTTCGACCCCCTCGGAGTGACCTGCAGTATCGTCGTTCCGTTCAGCGCAAAGCTCGTGCAATCGTCGGTGGCCGAGGATCANCAATGAAAGACGGGCGCTCCGAGGCCGAGATGATCAGGGCGGTGCTGCGCCGTT
>NZ_BADD01000767.1 GCF_000333455.1 Rhodopseudomonas sp. B29 | reverse complement strand
TTCCTCTATGGCAACGATCCCGAACCCGGCGTCCGCGCCGCGCGACGTCTCGGCGCCGCGGAGTATGCTTTGGCGAGAGCACGGCTCGCGGTCGACAAAAAGGGCACCAACGGCAAGGCCCTGCTCGATGCCGTGCCGGAGGAGTTGCACCGCGATCCCGGCTATCTGTTCGCCAAGATCCAGCTGCTGCGGCGCGCAGAAAACATTCAGGACGCCGGCCGCCTGATGCTGACGGTGCCACGCGACCCGAACCGGCTCGGTGACCTCGACCAGTGGTGGATCGAACGGCGGCTGGTGGCGCGCAAGCTGATCGACGTCGGCGACTATCGGATGGCCTATCTGGTGGCCCGCGACGCGGTCATTCCGGATCGCGACATCTACAAGACCGAGCAGGAATTCACTGCCGGCTGGATCGCATTGCGCTTCCTCGACGATCCGGCCACGGCAGCGCAACACTTCGCTCGTATCGGCGTCGGCAGCAGCAATCCCACAGCCTTGGCGCGCGCCGGCTATTGGCAGGGCCGCGCGGCGGAAGCGGCCGGCCGCATCCAGGAAGCCCGCGCCGCCTATTCGGCCGCAGCCAGGCATTCGACCAGCTATTACGGGCAATTGGCGCGCGCCAAGCTCGGCCTGCCGCAGCTCGATCTGCGCGCTGCGCCATCGGCACGGGGCCGCGACGTCGAACGGCTCGAGGTGGTGCGCGCGGTCGAACTGCTCTACGCGCTCGACGAACGCGATCTGGTGATCCCGATCCTCGCCGACATGGGCGAGAACGGCGACGCCGACGTCCTGATCGGGCTCGGCGAGGTGGCGGAACGCAACAACGACGCCCGCGGCATGCTGCTGCTCGGCAAGGCTGCGCTGAACCGTGGGCTCCCCTTCGATCACTACGCTTATCCGGTCGAAGGCATTCCGCAGTTCAGGACGATTGGTCCCGATGTCGAGCGCAGCATCGTCTACGCCATTGCGCGCCAGGAGAGCGGCTTCAACCCATCGGTGGTTTCGCCGGCCAACGCCTACGGTCTGATGCAAGTGACGCCGGATGCGGGCAAGTACGTCTGCCGGCGACACGGCGCGACCTACGATCTGCACCGGCTCAAGAGCGACCCAGTCTATAACGTCACGCTCGGCGCCGCCGAACTCGGCGGGCTGATCGAGGATTATCGCGGCTCCTACATCATGACCTTCGCGGCCTATAATGCTGGCCGCGGCAGCGTGCGGAAATGGATCGAGCGTTACGGCGACCCGCGCGATCCCAAGGTCGATGCCGTCGACTGGGTCGAACTGATCCCGTTCTCCGAGACGCGCAATTACGTGCAACGCGTGCTCGAGAATCTGCAGGTCTATCGCGCCCGATTCGGCGGCAGCCACCGGCTGCAGATCGAAGCCGACCTGCGCCGCGGCGCGGTGGAATAGCCTCGCCGCCTCCAACGGCGTAGCGGCCGAACAAGCTCACGATCGATCCGGCGCGGCCGGATCAAGTTGTCGGATGGTCACACAGCAGCCGCTCCGCTGCGACTCCGACGAGGTGAGCTCGCCCGGGGGGCTGGCTCGCCATTCCATTCTCGCACGCCTGCATGCGTCTGGCGGCAAAACCTAAACCTTAATCTCAAGGCTCGCCCGCAACTGATACGGCGCCCAAGACATTGATGCTAAAACACTGAAAAACAACGATTTTGTGAAATACGTTCCTTGGGCTTCGCATGCGGTCTCTGATGTCCGCCCGGTGTCGAGCAGGCAAAGAAAAACCCCGGCGGTTGCCCGCCGGGGTTCTCCGAGAACATCCCTCTCGGGATGATCAGATCAGAAGTTGCGCTGAACGCGGAGGTTGCCGCTCCAGACGCCCTGGTCCTTGAACTCGTAGGCAGTCGCCGGCTTGGCAATCGCGGCGATCGCCGGGATGGCCAGAGTGCCCGAGTTCGACTGGTCGAGGTAGGTGTACATCACTTCGCCCGAGAACGTCAGGTTCTTGACGGGGGTCCAGCGGGTAACCTGACCGATCTGAGCGATACGGAAGTCCGGGTTGCAGGTGAACCCGACCGCAGTCGCGCAAATCCGCGCAGTCGCCGTGCCGTTGTAGTCGATCGCCGAGTACGAACCGAACAGCGAGGTCGACCAGGTCGGGGTCCAGTTGTGGTTGAAGGCACCACGGACGCCCCAGGCGTTGGTCTTCGAGATGCTGGAACCGTTCGCGATCGACGTACCGGAGAACACGCCGTCAGCCGAGCTGCCGAACGCGATGCTCTGATAGGCGATGCCCGAGCTGCCGTAGATGGCAAACGAGTTCGGGCTCACGCCACCGATGACGTAGCGGGTGGCGCCGTTGGCGTAGGTCGCGGTGAAGTTGATGCTGTCGCCGGGGCCGGTCGGCAGGTTCTTGAGCGACAGAGCGCCCTGAACAGCGTAGCCCCAGGTATCGCTCGGGTGACCCGAGGTTTCGTCAGCCAGGTTGTAGTAGCTGGCACGAACCTGGTGGGCGGCAGCCGACACCTGGAACAGACCCCAGGCCTGATCGACGCGGATCTTGCCGACGATGTCGGGGATCTGCGTGCCGGCGTAGGAGTTGGTACCGAGGACGCCCTGAGCGTAGGTCGCCGCAGTGATGTTCGAGGTGTTGTAGAGACCCGACTGCAGGTAGGAAGACTGATCTTCCAACGAGATCGAACCCGACACGCCGTTGCCGAATTCAGCGGTGTACGACACTTGGTTGATACCAGTGACGTCGTCATAGCCGCCGATCAGGAACGACGAGTTGTTGCCCGGATAGCCGGTCCAGGGCGTATCGAACTGCGACACGGCCTTACCGAAGGTGAACCCGGCGAACTGGATGAAGGCGTAGTACACGCCGAGGTTACCGGCAGCGACGCCGTCCGCGGCGCCGAAGTTACCACCGCTGCCCCAGTTGAACGTCGCATCGAAGTAAGTGCGGACGACGCCGTACTCAGTCGCGGTGCGCGTATCCAGGTTGATGTCCTGACGGGCATGCATGATGGTGTTGTTGGCCAGACGGCTCTTCGCACCAGCAGCACCGCTCCACGCCGGACGGTCGTAGTTGCCCGAACCGTAGATGGTCGCGTCAGCGCGCAGGTAGCCGCCGATCTTGATGCAGGTGTCGGTGCCCGGGATGTAGTAGAAGCCAGCGCCGTAGATGGAGCAGACCTTCACGTATTCGACCGCTTTGGCCTTCAACGGAAGGTCCGCCGCCTGCGCGCCGCCCATGGCGATCAGAGCCGCCGATGAGCCGAGCAAAAGGCTCTTAACCATGTTCATGTAAACCTCCAAGTTTGCTCTGTCGGATGGTTCCGATCCGCTGGCGCAAGGCACCGGCAGTGGTTCCACCGAATTAAACCCGCTTAGCCGCTTCGCGCCTTCGGACACACCCGCTGAACGCGAGGGACTTAAGCGAACCACCTAATTCGGGACGACCTCGGGATGCCCCCCTCCGTCGCAGGCACGACAATTACCTAACAGTGATGCACACGCAACAATGGAACGATGCGCAAACGGGGGTCGCCAACTGTTTTCAGGCCTGTGTTGCACAAATAACACTCACTCGTCGATCTACTGACAAAGCTGCAAACGACTGAAATAACTTATATATTTTTAGTTTAGACGCGTTCGAGAACTGTCGGCTTTGCGGCAGTGCGTCATTTCTGCAAAGGCTGGCCCGGTCCCGAAGTCGCCCTCAAAGCGCCCCTGCGGCTCCTCAATTGAGAATCGATTCCTCGCCTGGGAGCCGAATCTTGTCGTCGTGACGCTGCCCAGCTGCACCGGAGATTCGTGTCGGCAACGGGAGTCGGCGCCGTGTCGCTGCGGAACTCGCCTCGATGGAGCAAAGCAAACGCGCGCTGAAGCTCGATCGATCGGTGCGAAAGCCAAAGTCGCAGCTCCGATCGCCGCAATCGCGCTTGCGAGCCGGCACCGCGTCGGGCATATCGAGCGGGCCGGAGACGTGGCCGAGTGGCTGAAGGCGGCGGTTTGCTAAACCGTTATAGGGTTGTAAAGCCCTATCGAGGGTTCGAATCCCTCCGTCTCCGCCACCCCAAAATCTTGAGTATCCTGATTTAACTCCGCCTTGGACAGACGGCACTGGTGCCGGCGGAGGATCGACGGGGATGCCTCGATGGCGATGGCTCGGCCGTCAGACCGTCATCGCTGACGACGTCCACTTTCAAGTTTTCCTCGTTAGCGTCGGATACGCGAATGGAAGTGGAGGAAGCTGACGCTCGCCGCCACCCGTCTGTCTGCCTTCGCGATTCGGGCGCGACACGGCGGCGTTTGATCGCCAAGCCCCATAACCACTGCCGAGGGCATCTCGACTCCGAGACAACCGAGCGGATAGCCGCAGGCCGCGACATTGGCCTACTCCGCCGCGCTGAAACGCCCTCCTCGTGTCTGCTACGTTACACACTTCAAGAAATGCAACGGGTTGCAGGATCGGAACTTGCTCAACTGAAAAATCCAATTGTACCTAATTACCCTTTTATACGGGGTACCTACGCATGAGCGTGCCCCGCGAAGTGGGCTTGGAACTCGATGCGGACTCATGGCCTTCGTGTTGTCAGCCTGTTGACCAGCGTTGCTTTGCTGTCCGCCTTCTTCCAGCCAAAGCGCAAGCCCAGCACGCAGCAGCCTTGCCGACCGCGGGAAACGTGACGTCCGGCGCGGCGGCGATCTCCTCGCCCTCCGCCACCAGCGTTCTCGTGACCCAGTCCTCGAAGAATGCCATCATCAATTGGGGCAGCTTCTCCATCGGCGCCGGAAATGCAGTGCGCTTCGAGAATGGCGGCGGCGCGACGCTGAACCGGGTCACCGGCCTGTCCCGCTCGCAAATCGATGGGACGCTCACCGCCACGGGTAGCGTCTATCTGGTGAACCCCAACGGCATCACCGTGGGGCCAACGGGCGCCGTCACCACCGGCGGCTCTTTCGTCGCTTCTACCCACGACGTGTCGGATACCGCCTTCATGGCCGGCGGCGACATGACCTTCCGGGGCACTAGTTCTGCTTCAGTAATCAATTACGGCAGCATCGGCTCCCTGGGCGGCGACGTGGCACTGATTGCCCGAACGGTGGAGAATGCCGGCACCATCACCGCGCCCAACGGAACAGCGGCCTTAGCGGCAGGCTATGAAGTGCTGATGCGCGACAGCGCGCTGTCCGATGGCAAGTTCCTGGTCAAGGTGGGCGGGGCGGATACGCAGGCCAAAACCACCGGAGTCATCAAGGCGGCCGAGGTGGAATTGCGCGCCAATGGCGGCAATGTCTATGCCCTGGCTGGCAACACCTCCAGCATCACCAAGGCCACGGGAGTCGCCAGCAAAGGCGGGCGCATCTTCTTCACGGCGGGCGATGGCGGAACGGTGAATGTCTCGCAGAAGGTGGTGGCGCGGGGCGCCAGCACCAATGGCAAGGCCAAAGGCGGCGAGATCCGGGTGTCCGGCGGCACCGTGAAGGTGAGCGGCCATCTTGATGCGCGCGGCAAGCGCGACAGCGGCGGCACCATCGTGGTGACGGGCCGTGACATCGCGCTGGCGACAGGCGCGAATCTAGACGCGAGCGGCACTGTGGGCGGGCGCGTTCTGGTGGGCGGGGACTATCAGGGCGGCCATGATGCCGCCTCCAAATATCTGCCCGAGGCCATCCCCACGGCCCAGACAACGACGGTTGCGACGGGGGCGCGCATCGCGGCGAACGGTACAACGGGCGCCGGCGGCAAGGTGGTGGTGTGGTCGGATCAGCTCACCAGCTTCCAGGGAGCCATCTCCGCCACCGGCGCGAGCGTCGGCGGCGATGCAGAAGTGTCGGGCAAGGCGGTGCTGGATTATCGCGGCACGGTGGATCTGCGCGGGGCCGGCGGCTTCGGCACCTTGCTGCTGGATCCCTATAATCTGACCATATCGAACGCGGCCGACGCGGGCATGTCCGGGTTCAGCGCCAATGCCAATGATAGCGTGCTCAACGTGACCACGCTGCAAAACGCCCTCGCCAACGCCAATGTCACGGTCACCACAGGCTCGGGCGGCAGCCAGGCGGGCAACATCACGGTGGCCGCGCCGGTCACCTGGACCAGCGGCTCCGCCCTGACCCTTTCCGCTTACGGCAACATCGCGGTGAATGCGAATCTGGCCGGAGGGACTGGATCGACTATCGCGCTGCTGGCCGATAACACCGGCACCGGCACGGGCACAGTGACGTTCGGGTCGGGCATCACCGCCACGGCGACCGGCGGCGTGTCGATCACTTACAATCCAACGGGAAACAATAGTACCAGCGTCAACAGCACCAGTTACACGACGCCCACGAACTATTCATCCAACGCAGGCTCGGGCACGACGATCACCGCCTATATGCTGGTGAACACGCCCTATGACTTGCAGAATTTGCTGAATAACCTCTCCGGCACCTACGCCCTCGGCCGCGACATCGACGCCAGCGCAACGGCGGGCTGGAACAGCGGCGCGGGCTTCGTGCCGATCGGGAACAATTCGAATAAGTTCAACGGCACCTTCGACGGCCAGGGCCATTCGATCAGCGGGCTGACTATCAACCGTTCGGGCACCGACAAAGTCGGGCTGTTCGGCTCGACCAATAACGGTTCGGTCATCCGCAACGTCGGCCTCGTCGGCGGCAGTGTCCTCGGGGGGTACTCCATCGGCGAGCTGGTCGGTATAAATTATGGCACTATCACTCGGGCCTACGCCACCGGCAGCGTGACCGGGTTCCGCGGCTCCGCAGATGTCGGCGGGCTGGTCGGGGACAATTTCGGCAACATCTCCCAGTCCTATGCCACCGGCAACGTGACCGGGTTAGGAAGCAACAGCTCTGTCGGCGGCCTCGTCGGGTACAATGCCGTCAGCATCTCCCAGAGCTATTCCACCGGCCGTGTGGCCGGCAGCGCTGTCGGCTGGTCGGGGCTGGTCGGTGGCAGCGGCGGCACCATCACCGCATCATTCTACGACCAGTCGACGATTGGGCAGACGAGCGGCCTAACCACCATCTCCGGCGTCACCGGCAAAACCGATGCGGAGATGCAGAATCCCTTCACTTTCATCAATGCGGGGTGGGATTTCGCGAGTGTGTGGGGCAAGTCCACCACGGGCGCGAACGGCGGCTACATGATGCTGCGCGCCGTCTCGACCGGTGCGCTCTACACGGATTATTTTCAGCTCTCCGGCAACACTTCCAAGACCTACGGCGACGCCAACCCGTCAACGTCGGGCATCACGGTGTCGGGGATCGGGGCGAGCAATGCGACGCTCGCCTGGGGCAGCGCCGCGACTCCGCAGACCAATGCGGGTACCTATAATTACGCCACCGCCAACCTCCTCACTGTCACCGACGGATCGGGCAACTCGGCGTATGTGGACTACGGCACCGGCACATTGACCGTGAACACGCGTTCCATCACGGTGACGGCGGACGCTCAGACTCAGGTCTATGGCAGTGCGGTCCCGACGCTGACCTACACGGTTGGCGGGAGTGGGCTGGTGAATGGCGACACACTCACCGGAGCGCTGGCGTCGACTGCCAGTTCTACGGCCAATGTGGGCAGCTACGGCATCACCCAGGGCACCCTGGCGGCCTCGGCCAACTATGCGCTCACCTACACTGGCTCGAATGTCTCAGTGACGGCACGTCCGATCACGGTGACGGCGAACAATCAAAGCCGTACCTCCGGCTCCGCCAATCCGACGCTGACCTGGGTCCTGTCCAACGGCAACCTTGTTAATGGCGACAGTCTGACCGGCGTTCTCGGGACGCCTGCGGGTGCCACCTCACCCGCAGGCTCCTATCCGATCCTGCAAAACACGCTCGCGGCATCCGGCAATTACCTGCTCACCTATGTGGGCGGGGTGCTCACAGTGACGCCCGCCCCTGGCGATGGAAATGCGGGAGGTGGATGGGCGTCGCATCCCCCGGCGCAAGTGGTTCAGACCGTCACCGCGTCAGTCTTGCCCACCCTTTTGATCTCGCAGGCGCCGACCGACCAGAAAGTCCTGACCAGCCAGACGGTGCTGCCAGTCCAGGAAAGCACTTCCGACAACAGCAACAGCAACAGCAAAACTT
>NZ_BADD01000768.1 GCF_000333455.1 Rhodopseudomonas sp. B29 | reverse complement strand
CTACGACTGGGGCTTCGTCGCCTATGCGGTCGGCTTCGGCGGCTCGATGATGTGGTTCGGCTCCTCGGCCGGCGTGGCGCTGACCAACATGTTTCCCGAGGGCAAGTCGGTGTATCTGTGGCTGCGCTTCGGCTGGCATGTCGGCGTCGCCTATTTCGTCGCCTTCTTCGCGATGCTGGCGCTGACCGGCTGGCACCCCGACGTGATGCCGTAGCCCCCGCTTTCCGCCGATCACCGCGGTCGCGCGAGGCGCGCCGACTCGCTATAGTGGCGCATGGCTCGCGGCTCCGCTTCGTCCGAGATCACGCCCGAGGTGCTGCTGCGCGCCTATGCGTGCGGCATCTTCCCGATGGCGGAGAGTGTCGACGATCCGACCCTGTTCTGGGTCGAGCCGGAGCTGCGCGGCATCATTCCGCTCGACGGCTTCCGCGTCGCTTCGCGGCTTGCGCGCACGGTGCGTTCCGACGCCTTCACAGTCACCGTCGACCGCGACTTCTCCGCCGTGATCGACGGCTGCGCGGCGCCGCAGGAAGGTCGCGAGGACACCTGGATCAACCGCCGGATCCGCGATCTCTACACCAGCCTCTACACGATGGGGCATTGCCACAGCGTCGAGGTCTGGCAGGACGACGACTTGGTCGGCGGTCTCTACGGCGTCAGCCTCGGCCGGGCGTTTTTCGGCGAGAGCATGTTCCACCGCGCCCGCGACGCCTCCAAGGTGGCGCTGGTACACCTCGTCGCGCGGCTGATCGCCGGCGGCTACACGCTGCTCGACACGCAGTACGTCACCGATCATCTGCGCAGCTTCGGCGCCGTCGAAGTGCCGCGCATGCGCTATCGCGCGCTGCTGGATCAGGCCCTCACCGACGTGGCTGATTTCGCCGTGCTACCGGTCGACCGGCCGGTGCGGGGCGCCGAGGCGCTGGCCGTATTCGCCTCGGAGTGATCGCGCTTACTGCTGGAACGACGGCAGCGGCGCCGGCGGGGGCCGCACCGGACGCGGTGCCGGCGGCTGTTGTTGCGCCTGTCCCTGCGGCGGCTGGCGGCGACGCTGCTGCGGCGGCGGAGCGGGCTTCGGTGCATCCGGCTGCACGCTGGCGACCGGAGTTTCCGGCGACTTACAGTCTGTCAGCCAGACGTCGTAAATCGGATGCTCGACGGCGTGCAGGCCGGGGCTTGCAGCGAACATCCAGCCTGAGAAGATTCGCTTCACCTCGCCTTGCAGCGTGATTTCGTCGACCTCGACGAAGGCATCGGTGTTGGTGGCTTCGGTCGACGGCCGCGTATAGCAGGCGTCCGTCTTCAACCGTAGAGCACCGAACTGTACCGTTTCACCGATATTGGCGTCGAAACTGATGGTGCGGCCGGTGATCTTGTCGAGCCCGGTGAAGCTGGCCTTCTTGTTGATGATCTTCTGCGCCGGCGGCTCGGTGACGATCTCGTCGCCCGGCTGCAGCGTTGCCGGAGCCGGCGGCGGCGTGCCTGGCGTGCCGCGCGGCTGGCGTTGACCCGGCGGCAGGCCGGGCAGCGGATTGACGGCGGCAACGCCGCTGTCGGCCGGCGCACTGCCCGGCGCATTGGCGACCGGCGGCGCGTTTTGCGGGATCACCGAGCTGCCCGGTGGCGGCGGCAACGGCTGGGATTGCACCGGCCCCGGCATCGCCGAGCCCTGCATGGCCCGGTTGGGCGCCGGCAGCACCCGCCCCTGCGGCGGCAGGTCCGGCACATCCTCGTCGTCGTCGCTCATCGGCGGCGGCGCACCCCGTGGCACAGCGGCCGGCGGCCGCGGCGGCGGATCGGAGAAGATATTGCCGATCTGCGCCCGCGCCGGCGCGGCCGCGATCAGAGGAACGGCGATCAGCGCCGCAAGGCCGGCAATGCTCAGGCGTCGGGACATTCGGTGCGGCTCAAATGGGTGCGGCTCAATTTATCGAATCAGCTTGGGCGACATTCTACAGCCCCGGCCGCTCGCATCGGCCGTCCGGTTAACACGTCGAATACGGCGCGGAAAGGGCGGTTGGCAGGCCGCCATTCCAGCCGCTGCCGGCATGCTTGATGCGGGTCAACGCTGGCCCGCGTTACCGCGGCGACAAAACATCCATGAGCGACATTCTACGGACCCGGTGGGGCGGATTGGTGACCGCTGGGGCGGCGGCGACCGGCTTCTTTCGGGTCGAACAGATCGACGGCGTGTGGTGGTTCATCGACCCGGACGGCGGCCTTTTCCTGTCCAAGGGCGTCGTCTCGGTGCAATTCGATCACGACAACATCCAGGGCACCGATCGCCGCCCCTATCGCGAAGCCTGCCTGCGCAAATACGGCAGCCGCGAGCGCTGGCGGGCCGTCGCGGCCAGCCGCCTCGCCTCGTGGGGATTCAACTCGCTCGGCGCATGGTCCGAACCCGAACTCGTCCGCGCAGGATCGACGCCGCTCGCCTCGGCCGCCGGCGTCGTCTATGTCGCGACCGCCTATGCCGAGGACCGCGGCTGGCCGCGCTGCGACGTGTTCGATCCGGCCTTCGAGCGTTTCGCGTACCAACGCGCCAATGAAGTCTGCGCGCCGCAGCGCGACGATCCCAGCGTGCTCGGCTGGTTCATCGACAACGAACTGCAGTGGGGACCGGACTGGCGCGGCGACGAAGAGCTGCTTGCGGGCGTTCTACGCGACGCCGCGGCCCCGTTTTCACGCGCCGTCGCCGCCGGACTGCTACGCGACCGCTACAACGACCTGGCCGGGTTCAACTCCGTTTGGCGGACTTCACTGACGTCATGGGATGAGCTCGGCAATGCGTCGATCGCTCCCCCGCCCTTCCGGCGTCCTTCACTCGCCTCGCTTCCCGCCGACCACGACAGCGCCTGCTACTTCGCCGATTGCGATGCTTTCGCCGGTCTGCTCGCCGAGCGCTATCTGGCGGTGAGCGCGGCCGCAATCCGGGCTGCCGCGCCGCATCATCTCGTGCTCGGCTGCCGCTTCGCCTACGTGCCCCAGCCACAGGTGATCGCAGTCGCGGGGCGTTTTTGCGATGTCATCAGCCTGAATTGTTACGATCCGCTGCCCGATATTGCGCTCACGGCCTATGCGGCGACAGGGAGGCCGTGCCTGATCGGCGAATTCTCGTTCCGCGGCGATGATGCCGGCCTGGCGAACAGTCACGGCGCCGGGCCGCGCGTGCCGACTCAGCGGGACCGCGCCGACGGCTTCGTGCGCTACACCGAAGCCGCTTTGCGGCATCCCAATCTGATCGGAACGCACTGGTTCGTGCACGCCGACCAGCCTGCCGAAGGCCGCTGGGACGGAGAGGATTCCAATTACGGCGTCGTTACCATTGCGGACGAGGTCTATCCAGAATTGACGAAAGCGATGACTTCGCTAAATGCCCGGGCCGAGCACATTCACCGCGCCAAATCACCTCCGACCGTCTAGTTTGGCGAACATGCCAAGGGCCGAAACCAATTTTCGGCCGGCGCATTGATGCGGCTGAATTCGGAAGAACCATGATCGCGCGCAGTTTGAGCTATGGCCGGGTCGCCAAGATCTTTCATTGGACCATCGTCGTCCTGCTGGCGCTTCAGTATCTGATCGGCTGGTTCATGCCGGACATCCACCGCGGCATGCAGCCCGGGCTGCCGATGATACTCCACGTCTCGTTCGGCCTGACGATCCTGGTACTGATCGTGCTGCGCTTCGCCTGGCGCCTCACCCATCCGGTGGCGCCGGAGAGTTCACTGTCGGGCTTTCAACGCTTCAGTGCCGAAGGCGTGCATTGGCTGCTGTATCTGCTGGTGTTGACCACGACGCTGAGCGGCTGGGCCTTCGTATCGTTCCGCGGCTGGACGATGACTTACTTCGGCATGCTGCCGTTCCCGATGCTGAGCTCGGCTAATCCCGCGGCCAATCGCATGATCGACGGCTGGCACCAGTTCTCCGAATGGGCGCTGCTGATCGTCATCGGCCTGCATGTCGGCGCCGTACTGCTGCATGTGTTCGTCTATCGCGACGGCGTCATGCAGAGGATGTTGCGCTGACGCTTACACTGCGCGCGCGACCCGGCGCAGCGCCTGCGGCGGCTGACCGAAGGTGCGGATGAACGCGCGGCGCATGCGTTCGGGATCGCCGAAGCCGGTGGCTCGCGCGACGCCCTCGATCGGTTCGGCCGACGCCTGAATCCGTCCTCTCGCGACTTCGATGCGCAGGCGTTCGACTGCCTTGGCCGGCGTCGTGCCGGTTTCGGCGATGAAAGCACGGGTGAAATGCCGCGAACTCATCCCCGCCTGCTCGGCCAGTTGCTCGACCGTGAGAGGCAGATCGAGGTGCTGACGAACCCATTCGAGCAACGCAGCGAAGCGGCCGCTCGGCTCCTGCAGTTCGAGCAAGGATGAGAACTGCGATTGTCCGCCCGAGCGCCGCTGTGCCAGCACCAGCTGCCGCGCGGTGTCGCGCGCGATCGCGTCGGAGTAATCGTCGGCGATGATCGCCAGCGCCAGATCGATGCCGGCACTGATCCCGGCCGACGTCCACACCTCGCCGTCGCGCACGAAAATGCGCTCGGGCTCGAGCCGCACCTGCGGAAAGCGGCGCCGGAAATCGCGGGTGCGGCCCCAATGCGTCGTCGCGCGGCGCCCGTCGAGCAGACCGGCCTCGGCCAGCACATAGGCACCCGAACAAACGCTGGCGACGCGACAGCCGCGGGCGGCGGCAGCACGAACGAATTCGCGCGTCTTGCTGCAGCTTGCGGCGCCGCCGACGCCTTCGCCGCCCGAAATGATCAGGGTGCGCATCGACCGGTCGTGGCGCAGGCTGCGCGCCAGCATCTCCACCCCCGACGAGCTTCGCACCGCACCGGCTTCAGCCGCCATGATCCGGATCGACGCGCGATCACGGGCGTAGCGGCCCGCGATTTCAAACGCCGCGATTGGCCCCGCGACATCGAGCAATTGGAAGTCCGGATAGATCAGCACGCCAATCATGTTCAAGCTCTCGATCCAACGTCTCGAAAGGAGGGAAAAATGCCATTTCGGCCATAACCCGATCATGCCAGCATCTCGGCGTCAAGGACCACCGCGGAGCGATAAAGCAATGAGCACTCTTCACATCGGACTGATGCTGTTCCCCAAGCTGACCCAGCTTGATCTCACCGGCCCTCTGCAGGTGTTTTCGCGCGTCCCAGGCGCCACCGTGCACCTCTTCGCCAAGACGATGGCCCCGGTGCCGAGCGACACCGCGCTGACGCTGCCGCCCACCATAGACTTCACGAACTGCCCGCAGCTCGACGTTCTCTGCGTCCCCGGCGGCGCCGGTACGGACGATCTGATCGAGGATGAGGAGAGTCTGGCTTTCCTGCAGTCGCAGGCGGAGCGCGCGCGGTTTGTTACTTCCGTCTGCACCGGCTCGCTCGTGCTCGGCGCAGCGGGACTGCTCCGCGGCTACCGCGCAACAACGCATTGGACCGCGGTCGATGATCTGGCGAAATTCGGAGCCGCGCCGGAACGGGCGCGTGTCTGCATCGACCGCAATCGGATCACAGGCGGCGGCGTCACCGCCGGCATCGATTTCGCGCTGACGCTGGCCTCGCTGCTGACCGATCGCGCGACGGCGGAGGCCATTCAGCTGATGCTCGAATACAATCCGGCCCCGCCGTTCAACGCCGGCTCACCCGACACGGCGCCCGAGCAGGTCGTGGCTCAGCTCAAGCAACGCCTCGCCGGCGCCCGGCAACGCCGCGTCGAGGCCATCGACCGCGCTGCCGCGCGGCTGAGCGAAAAGACTGATGAGAGAGTGATGACGTGACGCGAGCCCGGGGCCTCGGACTCATCGTCCGAGGCCCCGTCGGCCTCTATTTGCATCAGTACTTGGCAGCAATCGCCGCCGGTGGATTGAACACGTAGGACGCCTGCAAGAACATGCCGTAGCGGTCGGTTCGCATCGGCAGCGGCTGGCACGGGCACGGTGCCCCGCCGAAGTTCACGTAGGCGTCTTCTGTCGCCCACATCGCCCAATAGCGACCACCCGCACCGACGTTGAAATTGGGCGTGATGGCGTAGGACAGGATCGCCTCGAGCTGAACGCCCTGCCCCCTGCCGGTCGCGGGCAGCGGCAGGCTCCGCAGCACGTGATAGTCGAAGCCTTTGACGCTCACATAAGGCAGATAGGCGGCATCGCCGTTGAGCTTGAAGCCGTACCCCAGCATGAATTCAGTGGATGCACCGACACGAAGCGACTGCCATTTGTCGTTTTCGGTGATCACCAGAACCGAGGTCGGAACGGTAGGTACGCATCCGGCAGACGGACTGCCGATCTGGAGGCAACCAGAGGCGGATTTGTTTTCGCCATAGTAGTTGTAGCCGACAAAGCCGCCGACCTTGTAGCCCGGGCCCCGCAGCACATTGTAGCCGACGTCGAGGGTGCCATAGACAATATCACCCTTCGCCGACGACAGCGTGTTCGAATACGGCACAGTCCCGCCACCGATCAGCCAGTCCTCATCGGTCAAGTCGCCGCCATTGGTGAGGCTGCCGCCGCCGACGAAGCCCTTGACGAAGATGTCGACCGGCGTGTCGACGCGGCCGAAGAACTCGCCGGAGTTAGCCTTCGAGTTATACGTCAGCCGCGAGTTCAGGATGTTTTGCTGACTCTGATTGAACGTCCCGCCCAGATCTTTCTGAAAGCGGCCGGAGCTGTACCAATAGCGCCCGCCCGCTTCGACCTGCCACCCCGCGGCCCAAGCCGGCACCGCGGCTTTGGCCACGATCGGCGGCGCACCGTTCCAGTGCGCAGCGGCGTCTCCGTCGATCCGATAGTTGAGGCCAAGCTTGAAGAGGTGGATGTTCTGGCTGACCTGCGTGGTCGTTGCCGGCGTCGCCAGATAGAGCGGGAGTGGCGGCAGCGGCTGCCTGAAGCTGGAGGGCACATCGATGGTGCTCTTGCCGAAGTCGGCGTAGTCGTATTCGAGCTTGACCGACCAGGCCGGCGCGATGGCGTGCTCCACCCCGGCGCCCACGGTCCATCCCGCCCGCGTTTCGTTCAACGAACTGACGAAGGGCGTACCGAGCGGATTGATGGTGATGTCCTTCCGATCGCTCAGGAAGGCAGCGCCTCCCTTGGCGTAGACGAGGCTGTGCCCGCCGCTGCCGAACGCAACACCGACTCGTCCTGTCAGGCTCCCGGTGAAGTCCTGACGGACACGGCAATTAGCCGAGAGGAAGAAGCCGGAGTAAGCCAAGCAGGTCTGCGTCCAGTTGGAATCGACGACGCTGGCGTCGGCTTCGATGCCGAGCACGATGTTCGATCCCGGCAGCTGCCAATTGTAGCCGGCCTGAAGACCGCCGAGCGCCTTGGGCGTACGCACCGCGTCGCCGTAAATCGACGGGCCGAAGGGATCTGCAAATCGCGTGGTGCCCGCACCACCTCCGACGTGGGCGCCGACATAGAAGCCGGTCCAGCTCCACGGCACCGGTGGCGGGGGAACGGCCTTGACCGGCAAATCAGCGGCGCGCGCAGCGCCGGCGGCGACAACGAGGCAACTCAGCGAGCAAAAAAGCGCGCGTCTCATCCGACTAATCCAATTTTGGTTGTCTTTGAATATTTCTCCCCTATTACGGGCAACGAACTCTCTGGATGCTGCTCAAAATCAAACAGCGGCAAGGGATCTCTCGAGCTGTTGCGCAGCGACAACAGATTGGAAGTATTGGAGTAATTTTTGGAGCGGACGACACGGATCGCAGCGCAGAGCGATACCGCTCAGGCTCCCAAACCCGGCTTGGTAATGAGCTTGGTTGCTTGAAAATGGACGAATGCATGCCGAAACGCGGCTGATGATTCGACATCAGCACGCCTGGAAGAACAGCTTTGCGACCCTGATCAGGGAAAGTTCAGGAGCCCGGCGTCCAGGGCTGGTAATCGCCCGTCGCCTTAGGCCGGCGGCCGGCGGCCAGCGTCGAACCCAGCGGGCGATAGGCGCGCGGCGTGCCGGTCAGATTCTCCTGATGCGGCTTCATCCACTCGCGCGGCGTATAGCTCTGCTCGGTCGGCGGAACGTCGACAACGTGATGCAGCCAGCCGTGCCAAGCCGGGGGAACGCGCGACGGCTCGGCATAGCCGTTGTACAGCACCCAGCGCCGCTCGAAGCCGAGCGACGGATCGATCTTGCCGCCTTTAGTGCGGAAATAGCGATTGCCCTGCTCGTCGCTGCCGACGAGTTCGCCGAACCGCCAGGTCCAGAGTTGCGTGCCGAAGGTGTAACCGGACCACCACGTAAAAATCCGCAGCAAAAACAGTTTCATCGGGCGCATCCCTGGCGGCGAACTGGAAGCTCCTGATGCCACCGGCTGGCCCGCTTGTCCAGCGGCCTGCGAACGCTTGCGATCTGCGCGGATCAGGTTCCCTGAAATCGCCGCAGTTCGTTCAGCGCCCTGACAGCTGCGCCGGCGCAACATCCAGCGTCGGGCAGGAACGACCCGAGCTCGAATGGGTTGAAAAGATACCGATTTCAGAACATTCCGGATGGAGTCCACCAGATGTTGAACTTTAAGACTTTGACGATGGTCGCCGCGGTGGCGATCGCGCTGCCTTTGGCGACGGCCGCGCCCAGCCTGGCGGCTGGCAGCATGGGCGGCGGTGGCGGAGGTGCGGCCGCCGGTGGTGGTGGCGGCGGAGGCGGCATGGGCGGTGGCGGCACGATGGGCGGCGGTAGCATGGGCGGCGGCGGATTTGCCGGCGGCGGTCCTAAGGGCGGCGGCGCCATGGTCGGAGGTGGCGGAGGCGGCCACTTCGCCGGCCCCGGTCGTATGGGCGGCGGACACTTCGCCGGTGGCGGTGGATGGCAAGGTGGTCGCGGATTCGGCGGCGGCTGGCACGGTGGTCATCGCCGCGGCTGGGGCGGCGGTTACTACGGCGGAGGATACTGGCCTGGAGCGTATGCCGGGTATTACGGCTATCCGTACGACTATGGCTATTACGACGAGCCTGATGTGACGATCGTGCAAGGCGGCTCGGACGGCGATTCCGACGCCTATTGCGCCCAGCGTTTCAAGTCGTATGACCCGGCCTCCGGCACGTATTTGGGATATGACGGCAAGCGCCATCCCTGCCCTTAAGCTACTCGAGCAAGCATCTACTGATTCGAGCGGCGCCCTCCGGGGCGCCGTTTGCGTATGTGCGCCAACGGACTCACGCAGCGGTGATCACTTGGCCGTGCTTTGCCGCTGTCGTCGTCTGCAAGCAAACAGCCCTTCGCCGAACCGCGACCTCTGCACGCTTCACATCGGCGAGCGGGACTGACAAACTTGAGCGAATCGCCTGAGCACGCCCGGGACTATCGCGATTGCATTCAAATCGACCACCAGCTCATTGCCAACGATCGAGGTTGGTCCTCACCGCGTCGGTCGCGGCGCTGGCGGTCGGGCTCGGTTGGTACGGCCTCGCCTCGTCGGCTTTCGCCGCTTCCCACCACGTCCCGTTGCCGAAGGCGCGACCGATTGCGCGCGGCGCGGCACCAAGTCATAAGCCGACTTCCCAGGAAGCGTCCAAGGAGCCGTCGAAAGCCACGACTGCTCCGCACACCGCCGTCGTCGCAACGCCCGCCCCTCCTGCTCTGTCGCGCGCGGCTCGCGAAACGCCGCGCGCGCGCTCGGCGATGGCAGCGACGGCGAGCACCTCGCGCGCAGATGCCGAGGCGCTGGAGAACGTCATCGAACTCGTGCGCAAAAGCCGGCAGACGGAAGCCTCTGCCGTGGCCGAGGGAATTTCCGATCCGGTGGCGCGTAAGCTGTCCGAGTGGGTGATCCTGCGAAGTGGCGACAATGGCGCGAGCGTCGAACGCTATCGCGCGTTCTTGCGGGCCAATCCAAGCTGGCCGTCGCAGACCTTCTTCCGCCGCCGTGCCGAAGCGGCGTTGTGGGACGACAAGCGCGACGACGCCACCGTGCTGGCCTGGTTCGAAAACGAAACGCCGCTCAGCGCCAAGGGCAAGCTGGCGCTGGCGAAAGCCGAACTGTCGCGCGGCAACCGCCGGGCCGCCGAACAGCTCGTTCGCGATGCCTGGCGCAACGACACCATGTCCAGCGCGACCGAGGACATGGCGCTCGAGATGTTCGGCTCGCTGCTGACGCCGAGCGGCCAGAAGGCGCGAATG
>NZ_BADD01000769.1 GCF_000333455.1 Rhodopseudomonas sp. B29 | reverse complement strand
GCGCGTCCGCCGCAAAGAGTTGAAAAATGCCCAACAAGATGCTGATCGACCCCACCCACCCGGAAGAGACCCGGGTGGTCGTGGTCCGCGGCAACCGCGTCGAAGAGTTTGATTTCGAGACTGCTCAGCGCAAACAGCTTCGCGGCAACATCTATCTGGCCAAGGTCACGCGGGTCGAACCGTCGCTGCAGGCCGCCTTCATCGAATACGGCGGCAACCGCCACGGCTTCCTCGCCTTCAGCGAAATCCATCCCGACTACTATCAGATCCCGGTTGCCGATCGGCAGGCGCTGATCGAAGCCGACGAGCGCGCGCATCGCGAAGCCGAAGAGGAAAGCGAGCAGCGCTCCAGCCGCCGCCGCTCCCGGCATCGCAGCCATCGCCGCCGCGGCAGCGGCGACCGCGTGCAGAGCGAGATCGTCGAGGGTGCTGCCCCCGAAGGCGAAGCGGTCGCGGAGGCGCCGCTGCACGATCATGGCGATGAGCATTCCGAACACGCCCATCACGACCACGATCAGCACGACCTCGAGCACGGCGATCACGAGCATCACGACCACGGTGAGCACGAGCACGGCTCCGAGCACGAGCCGCTGATGCACGTGCTGCCGGAGCAGCACGCCCCCGCTCCGGAGCAAGCCGAGACCGAGCACGACCGCGGCCACGAGGTTGAAGCGTCCGCGCCGCAGGCCGTCGCAGAGCAGCCGGCCGCCGAGGCGCCGGCTCAGTTCGATCCCGCCACCGCGATCGCGCCCGTCGTTCCGCAGGCCGACGCGGCGCCCGACGGCTACGCCGAAGACGCGCCCTTCCCGATCGCCGAAGACAATGGCGAAGCCGCAGAGGCCGAGGACGAAGAAGAGGAAGACGAGCACGGCCATGACGCCGATGAGGTCGCCGAGTCCGACACCGACACGGAAGCCGACGACGACGAGGACGAGGACGAAGAAGAGGACGTCGTCGAGTCGGTCGGCGGTGACGACGTGTTGGAGGAAGTGCCGGAGCGCGCCTTCCGTCCGCGCCGTCAGTACAAGATCCAGGAAGTGATCAAACGCCGGCAGGTGATGCTGGTGCAGGTCGTCAAGGAAGAGCGCGGCAACAAGGGTGCGGCGCTGACCACCTATCTGTCGCTGGCCGGCCGTTACGCCGTCTTGATGCCGAACACGGCGCGCGGCGGCGGCATCAGCCGCAAGATCACCTCGGCGCAAGACCGCTCCCGCCTCAAGGAAGTCGTGCAGGACCTCGACGTGCCGGAAGGCATGGGCATCATCCTGCGCACGGCCGGTGCCTCCCGCACCAAGCCGGAGATCAAGCGCGACTTCGAATACCTGATCCGGATGTGGGAAACCGTCCGCGACGTGACGCTGAACTCGCAGGCGCCCAAGCTGGTCTATGAAGAAGGCTCGCTGATCAAGCGCTCGTTGCGCGACCTCTACAACAAGGAAATCGACGAAGTCCTGGTGGCCGGCGAAGCCGGCTATCAGGAGGCCCGCGACTTCATGCACATGCTGATGCCGTCGCAGGTCCGCGCGGTGAAGCTGTATCGCGACGGCCAGCCGCTGTTCTCGCGCATGGGCGTCGAGAGCCAGCTCGACGCGATGTTCTCGCCGACCGTGCAGCTGCGCTCCGGCGGCTACATCGTCATCAACCAGACCGAGGCGCTTGTCTCGATCGACGTCAACTCTGGGCGCTCGACGCGCGAGCATCATATCGAGGACACCGCGCTCAAGACCAACATGGAGGCCGCCGAGGAAGTCGCCCGGCAGCTCCGGCTACGCGACCTCGCCGGCCTGATCGTCATCGACTTCATCGACATGGACGAGAAGCGCAACAACCGCGCGGTCGAGCGTAAGCTCAGCGACTGCCTGCGGCAGGATCGCGCCCGCATCCAGGTCGGCCGCATCTCGCATTTCGGCCTGCTCGAAATGTCGCGCCAGCGCATCCGCGCCAGCGTGCTGGAAAGCTCGACCGAGCCCTGCCCGCATTGCGGCGGCTCCGGTCACGTCCGCTCTGTTTCGTCGGTGGCGTTGCAGCTGCTGCGCGGCCTCGAAGAAATCCTGATGAAGGGCGCGACCCATAATCTCGTGGTCCGCACCCGCACCGACGTCGCGCTCTACGTGCTGAACCAGAAGCGCGGTCACCTGCGCAATCTCGAGACCGGCTTCAAGGTCGCGCTGTCGGTGATCGCCGATCCGACCGTGACAGGTCAGCAGTCCTTTGTGATCGACCGTGGCGAACAGATCCACACGCTGGAAGCCGCCAAGGCGCTGCTCGCTGCCCAGGTCGCGGCATCGCCGCCGCCGGTCGATGAGCCTTACGAGGACGAGGAAGGCTACGAGTTCGAGGCCGAGATCGAGACCGACGAGACGGTCGGTCTTGCCGACGAGCAGAACGGCGAAGCCGCCGAGGGCGAAGGTGACGGCCGCAAGCGCAAGCGGCGCCGTCGGCGTCGGCGGTCGGGCGAAGCCCGCGAAGCCGGTGCTCCGCGCGAGGACGGCGAAGCGCCGCTGGTGCCGGAAGGCACCGAAGGTGTCGCGGAAACCGACGAAGGCGACGAGGCTGGCGAGGAAGACGGCGAGGCTCGGGCCGATCAGCCAGGCAATGGCGAGCGCCGCCCGCGCCGCCGTGGTCGCCGTGGCGGACGTCGTCGGCGCGGTGGCCAGGAAGGCGGACCAGAGGAAGGTGCCGCCGGCTCGATCGGCGACGATCTGAACGAGCCCGAGGAGTCGGAAGCGGCGGAAGCCGTGGCCGATATCGAGGGTGACGCTGAACACCATCACGCCGATCATCGTCACACCGAGCACGAGGCCGTGGCTCATCGCGAAGAGAGCCAGCCGGCCGTCGCAGCAGCAGCAGCGCCACAGCCCGCTGCCGAGGCCGCCGCTCCCCCGGCTGAGCCGGCCCACGAAGAGACTGCCGCCGAAAAGCGTCGCCGATCGACGGTGCGCGAGAAGGTGAATTTCGGTTCGTCCGAGCCGCAACCGGTGGCTTCCACACCGTTGGCAATCACGCCGGAGCCTGAGGCAGCAGCGCCTGCCACGGAGGCCGAGCAGGAGCCGGCAGCCGCACCGCAGGCCGCCCCAGAGCCCGCCGCCCCGCGCCGCGCCGGCTGGTGGTCGCGCCGCTTCGGCGGCGGAAGCTGATCACCACCGCCTCCAGCGATAACAAGCCAATAAAAAACCGCCCGGCCAAAAGCCGGGCGGTTTGCTTTCAGAGCTTGCTGATCGCTCAGCCGGTCGTGACGGCAGTCTCGACGTCGGACGGATCGACGCGGTTGTTCAGCGCGGCCTTGAGTTTGTCGTGATCGAGTTCGCCTTCCCACCACGACACGAACACGGTCGCGACGCCGTTGCCGGTGATGTTGGTGAGCGCGCGGACTTCGCTCATGAACTTGTCGATCGAGAACACGATCGCCATGCCCGGCACCAGCGCGGGATTGACGGCCGCCAGCGTGCCGGCGAGCGTGATGAAGCCGGCGCCGGTGACGCCGCTGGCACCCTTCGAGGTCAGCATCGCCACCAGCAGGATGGCGAGCTGATGCGTGAACGTCAGCTCGACGCCGAGCGCCTGGGCGATGAACAGCGTCGCCAACGTCATGTAGATGTTGGTGCCGTCGAGGTTGAACGAATAGCCGGTCGGCACGACCAAGCCGACGACCGACTTCGAACAGCCGAGCCGCTCGAGCTTCTCCATCAACTGCGGCAGTGCGCTTTCCGACGACGAGGTGCCGAGCACGATCAACAGCTCGTCCTTGATGTAGCCGATGAACTTGAAGATGTTGAAGCCGACGAATTTGGCGATCGCCCCGAGCACGACGAACACGAACAGCGCCGCGGTCGCGTAGAACAGCAGCACCAGGCCGATCAGGTTGCTGAGCGCCGCCGGGCCGTATTTGCCGATGGTGAACGCCATGGCGCCGAACGCGCCGATGGGAGCCGCCTTCATAACGATGGCGATGACGCCGAACACCGCATGGGCGCAATCGTCGATGACGTCGCGGACGCGGTGGCCGCGCTCGCCGAGCGTCAGCAGCGCGAAGCCGAACAGCACAGCGAACAGCAGCACCTGCAGAATGTCGCCCTGGGCAAAGGCGCCGACGACGCTGTCGGGGATGATGTGCAGAACGAAATCGACCGCCTTCATATGGCTGGCCTGATCGACATACTTCGCAACGGCCGCCGCGTCCGGCTTGGCCGCAAGGCCGTGGCCGACCGGAAACAGATTGCCGACGACAAGGCCGATGATCAGCGCGAACGACGACACCACCTCGAAATACACCAGCGCCTTGACGCCGACGCGCCCGACTTTCCGAGCATCCTGGATGTGAGCGATGCCCGACACCACGGTGCAGAAGATGATCGGCGCGATCACCATCTTGATCAGCTTGACGAAGCCGTCACCGAGCGCCTTGATCCATTCGTTGGTGGCGAAGTGCGGTGACAGCCAGCCGATGATCACACCGAGCACGATCGCGAACAGCACCTGCACATAGAGCACTTTGTACCAGGGCTTGGCCTTGGCTCTGATAGTGTCGGGGATGTCACCCGTGCTCGCGGTCATGGCCATAAACTCACTCCATCCAAGTCGGTCTTGATCGGTTCGAATTGTGTCGAGGATCGCGGCACCCAGGAGCCGCTGCAGGAAGGCTCAGCTGCGGCGGTCGGTGAGACGCCGAAAGGCTGGAAGCAGGACCGCTCCCAGGGCATTCTTGACGAGCGAGGCGGCGATGAACGGCGCGACGCCGACGGCCCAGGCTGTGCCGACTCCGAACTGCAGGCCGAACGCCAGCCAGCCGAAGCCACAGCCGAGGATCACCAGATGGCCGATCGCCATGGCGACAAATAGCGTGAGCACCGAGCGGTCGAAGCCACGCTCGGCGACCCAGCCGACAATCGCGGCGGCCGCTACGAAACCGAACAGATAGCCGGCGGTCGGCCCAGTCAACGCCGCGATGCCGGCTGCCGGTCCAGCGAACACAGGCAAACCGAGCGCACCCTCGGCGAGATAGGCCGCCACAGTCACGGCGCCGAGCCGGGAACCGAAGGCAGCACCGATCAGCAGCACGACCAGCGTCTGCAGCGTCATGGGCACTAGCGGCAACGGCAGATTCACCTTGGCCGACAGCACCAACAGCCCTGTCCCGATCAGGACGAGGGCGCCGGACCGCAGCGCCAAAAGGTATGTCCCGCCGTCCCCGGCCGACAAATGCGCGATCAACGGCTTGTGAGACACGACTAAAGTTGGAGGCGCACTCGGCACTGGTTTCTCCACGAACCAACGCAGGACGGCTTCTACCGCCCCGCGAAATTGCGCCTCGTTACGGCGATCGGCTGTCAGAAGCAAGCCACAATGTGGCAAATCAGCGCTGAGCGCTTTTGCCCGCCAGCCACTTGGAGATGCGCGAAACCGCCTCACGCATGTCGTCGGCGGAGCGCGCGTAGGAGAAGCGGACGAAGTCCTTGCCGCGATGTGGATCGAAGTCGGTCCCGGGGGTCGCCGCCACATGCGCTTCGGCCAGCAGCTGCTTCGTGAATTGATAGCTATCCGACGTGAACCGGGAAACGTCGGCGTACAAATAGAAGGCACCGTCGGCAGGCAGAAAGTCCGTCAGTCCAGCGCGGGGCAACCCTTCGATCAGGATACGGCGGTTTTCTTCGTAGCCGTGTTTGACCGCTTCCATTTCCGCCGCGCCGTCGAACGCCGCCTCGGCGGCGATCTGCGACAATGTCGGCACCGAGATCGCGAGGTTCTGCTGCAATCGCTCGATCGGACGAACCAGCGTATCCGGCACCACCATCCAGCCGACGCGCCAGCCGGTCATACAGAAGTACTTCGAAAACGAGTTGATCACCACCGCATTGGCCGACAGCTCCGCCGCAGTGACGGCCGGAAACGCGTAGTCGAGGCCGTGATAGATCTCGTCGGAGATGAAGCGGATGCCCTCGCTCTCGGCGACGGCGATGAGTTCGCTGAGCGCCGCCCGCGTCATCATCGTGCCGGTCGGATTGGCCGGGCTGGCAATCAGCACGCCCTTCAGCGGCGCCTTGCGATGCGCAGCGAGAAGCATCTCGCCCGTGAGCGCGTGGCGCGTGTCACTGTGGGTCTCGATCGGCACCACCTCGCAGCCGAGCGCATTGAGGATGTGGCGGTACGGCGGATAGCCCGGAACCGTCACCGCGACGCGGTCGCCCGGCTCGAACAAAGCGAGGAAAGACAGGATGAAGGCGCCGGACGAACCGGTGGTGACGACGATGCGCGCCGGGTCGACGGCGCAGCCATATGTGTCGCGATAGTGCCGGGCGATCCGCGCCCGCAGCGAGGGAATGCCCAGCGCCGACGTATAGTCGATCCGTGCCTCGTCCAGCGCGCGATGCGCGGCCGCCAGCGCGCTGCGCGGCGCCGGCGCCCAGGGCTGACCCACCTCCATATGGATGACATGACCGCCTTCGGCTTCGATCCGATCGGCCGCCGCCATCACGTCCATCACCATGAAGGGCGGTACTTCACTCCGGGCCGAGGCCGCCAGCAACCGCTGCGCACGGTCGCTCCTGGTCGCATCCGACATCGAAATCTGCTATTTGGCGCGCGACCGTGAACGAACCGCCGCCGCGTTGCTGCCTGATTGTTCGTTGACGACGGGATATCCGGTATTCGAACCTCGGCCAATGCCCAAAGCGACCACCGACCATCTGCCTTGCAGCCGACGCGGGCTCGCGCGCGCCCTCTCCGCTCGTGTGATCGCGGCGCTCACTGCGGCCTCTCTGGCGCTGGCGCCGCTCGGTGCACACGCCCAATCGAGTGGGCCCAAGGGCCCGCCTCTGCTCCGCGACACCGAGACCGAACAGCTGCTGCGCGACTATACACGCCCCATCCTGCGCGCCGCCGGGCTCGAAAAACAGAACATCCAGGTCGTCATCATCAACGATCCGTCGTTCAACGCCTTCGTCGCCGACGGCCACCGCATCTTCGTCAATTACGGCGCGCTGCTGCAGTCGCAGACGCCGAACCAGCTGATCGGTGTGCTGGCGCACGAAACCGGCCACTTGGCCGGCGGCCATTTGTCCAAATTGCGCATCCAGCTCGCCCAGGCCCAGACCCAGATGATCGTGGCGATGCTGCTCGGCGTCGGTGCGATCGTGGCCGGCGCCCGCTCCGGCCCGAACAGCAGCGCCGGCAATATCGGCGCCGCCGCGATCGCGGGTCCGCAGGAAATGATCCGCCGGAACCTACTGTCGTATCAGCGGCAGCAGGAAGAGAACGCCGACCGCGCCGGCGTCAAGTTCCTGACCGCGACCGGTCAGTCGGCCAAAGGCATGTACGAGACGTTCAAGCGTTTCACCGACGAGAGCCTGTTTTCGTCGCGTGGCGCCGACCCGTATGCGCAGTCGCATCCGATGCCGGCCGAGCGCGTCGCCGCGCTCGCCGATCTGGCGCGCTCTAGCCCCTATTGGGACAAGAAGGACGACCCGGCCCTGCAGATGCGCCACGACATGATGCGGGCCAAGGTGTCCGGCTTCATGGAGCG
This sequence comes from Rhodopseudomonas sp. B29, assembly GCF_000333455.1. Lineage (GTDB taxonomy): Bacteria > Pseudomonadota > Alphaproteobacteria > Rhizobiales > Xanthobacteraceae > Rhodopseudomonas. Next base: position 11,950 of record NZ_BADD01000769.1, on the reverse strand, counting down.
CGCCGACACCGTGTATCGCCGCTACCCGCCCTCCGATAACAGTCTGCCGGCGCGCTACGCCCGCGCCATCGCCACATATCTTCACGGCGATCCACGCTCGGCGCAGGCGCAGATCGACGGGCTGATCCAGGCGCAGCCGAACAATCCCTATTTTTATGAATTGCGTGGCCAGGCGCTGATCGAAGGCGGCAAGCCGGCCGAAGCGATCGCGCCGCTGCGCAAGGCCGTGGCGCTGACGAATGGCGCTCCACTGATCGAGATGATGCTCGGCCAGGCGCTGGTCGCAACCGAGAACAAGGCGACCACGGACGAAGCCGTGCGCATCCTGCGCGCCGCATTGGCGCGCGAGCCGGAAGCTCCGCTCGGCTACATGCAGCTGGCGATGGCCTATGGCCGCCAGGGCAACTACGCCGAAGCCGACTTGGCTTCAGCGCAGGCGGCTTATCTGCGCGGCGACAACAAGACTGCCCGCGAACTCGCCTCCCGTGCCAAGACGCGCTTCCCGGTCGGTTCACCGGGCTGGGTCAAGTCCGACGACATTCTCGCCGCCAAAATGGGCTCCCAGAAGTGAGACAGCGGTGACCAACTGACACGTCGATCACGCCGCCGCGCGAGCGGCTGGATCGCGACAGGCAGCGCCGGTTTGATCGAGATCAAATCCCACATGGTTTGAAATGTCTCCATATTCGAATGCCGCAGGACGCGATCCCGCGCGTGCGGCAGAGAACGGGAGAGACATCCATGATGAAGTCGACCGGAAGTTCTCGCGGTACGCCGCGCAAATTGATCACGCGTGCGCTCGCCAGTGTCGCCCTGCTCGCGATGTACGGCCTGGGCATGATTACCACCACCGGCATCGCTCTGACGGCGACCACTGCACCGGCCCACGCCTGGCGCGGACGCGGGCGTGGGCGCGGCTGGGGCCCCGGCCCGGCGATCGGTCTGGGCGTCGGCGCAGCGATCCTCGGTGGCGCGATCGCGGCCAGCGCAGCGGAAGAAGCACGTCGGCAGGACGCGATCGGCTACTGCATGCGGCGCTATCGCTCGTATAATCCGGAGACGATGACCTTTATCGGCAAGGACGGCTACCAGCATCCCTGCCCGTAAAACAAATCGCATCGGCAACATGCGGTGTGTGTCGCGCATGCACCGCAGCCCTTCCAAAACTCGCCAGCCCTTGATGCGGCGAACGTCGTCCTCACGTGATAGACATCGGCACCGTTGATCGGTCCGGCCTCCAGGCCAGACCTGCGTATGCGTTTTTCAACCAGAGAAGAGGTCTGTCTAAAATGTCACTTCACATCGGCGACGTCGCTCCGGATTTCACCACCGAGACCACCAAGGGCAAGATCTCGTTCCACGAGTGGGCCGGCGACTCCTGGGTGTTCTTCTTCAGCCATCCGGCCGATTTCACCCCGGTCTGCACCACCGAGATGGGCAAGACTGCCAAGCTCGCGCAGCCGTTCGCGTCCCGCAACGTCAAGCCGCTGGGCCTGTCGACCGACCACGTGTCCGAGCATCTGAAGTGGATCGCCGACGTCAACGACACCCAGCAGACCGACCTGCAGTTTCCGATCGTTGCCGATCCGGAGCTGAAAGTGGCCAAGCTCTACGACATGATCCACCCGAACCAGAGCGACACAGCGGCGGTCCGTTCGGTGTTCATCATCGATCCGAAGAAGAAGATCCGGCTGACCATGACCTACCCGATGAATGTCGGGCGCAATTTCGACGAGATCCTGCGGGTGATCGACGCGTTGCAAATGGCCGACAAGTACACCGTCGCGGCGCCCGCCGACTGGCGCCCCGGCGACAAGGTGATCATCCCGCTGTCGCTTCAAGGCGACGCCGCCAAGAAGGCCTTCCCGCAGGGCTGGGAAGAACCCCGCCCCTACCTACGGCTGACAACCGTCAAGTAACGCAGCGTCTCACGGCACGAACCGGCGCTCTGATCGAGCGCCGGTTTTCCGCGTCTGCGGCCGCTGGACTCGGCTCCCTGACCAAAACGTGTTCATAAAATCCGCGTATTTGGGCCAGAAAAGCGTTATGAAGCGTACGAATCCAGCATTTTGACTGACTTGTAAGGAATCTTCATGCCGCCGTTCCGTCTGATCGCCGCCGCCGCGCTCGTGCTTTCCGTCGCCGTCGCGCCGGGACTCGCCTCGGCGCAAAAGTTCAACGACGAGCAGCGCGGCCAGATCGAAACGATCATCAAGGAATATCTGGTCAGTCATCCCGAAGTGCTTGAAGAAGCCTCCGAAGAGCTCAGCAAACGGCAGGCGCAGGCCGCCGCCGAGAAGCACCAGTCCGCCATCAAGGACAACGCCGACACCATCTTCAACTCGCCGCGCGGCGTGACGCTGGGCAACAAGAACGGCGACGTCACCTTCGTCGAGTTCTTCGATTACAACTGCGGCTACTGCAAGCGGGCGATGTCCGACATGCTGGAGCTGATGAAAGACGACCCCAAGCTCAAGGTCGTGCTCAAGGAATTCCCGGTGCTCGGCCCCGGCTCGGTCGAAGCCGCACAGGTTGCCGTGGCAGTGCGGATGCAGGATCCGGGTGGCAAGAAGTATCTCGACTTCCACCAGAAGCTGCTCGGCGGCCGCGGTCAGGCCGACAAGGCGCGCGCGATGGCGGCGGCCAAGGACGCCGGCCTCGATATGGCAAAGCTCGAGAAGGACATGGCGAGCCCGGAAGTTCGCGCGACCATCGAAGAGAATTTCAAGCTCGCCGAAGCCATGGGCATGAACGGGACGCCGAGCTACGTGATCGGCAAGCAGGTCGTGGTCGGCGCCGTCGGTCTCGACACGCTGCGTGAGAAGGTCGCCATGGCCCGTTGTGGCAAGGCGCAGTGCTCCTGATACAGTCGCCGATAAGCTAGAGCCGCCTCGATTGCTGACGAGGCGTTAGCAAGTTCGCAGAGACGCTTGTTACGACGGAAACTCGCCCTCGGCCGCGTGAATGCGGTCGGCGTGCAGCGACCAATGGTCGACGCGTTCGATCTCGCAAAATCTCTGTTTGGCGATCTCGATGGCCGATGCACTGTCGTCGGCTTCGATATCGAGCAGGCTTTGGCAAATCTCGGCGTGGCGACCGTTGTCGCCCAGAATGTCCTTCAGGAAGCGCACGACATAATGTGCCATGGAACCTCCGTGTGTGAGATCGGCCCCCGCCGATATGTCTCGTTGCAACGAGTGTAGTCCTCTCGCCGCGCGAGCGCCAACAAACTCGCCGTGAAAGAGTTCAACCGGGAACTCACCTCAGAAGTGCGGGTTTGATGCGCGGGCAGAGACAACGAGGGAGAGAGGCCATGACCAATCGCTTACTTATTTCTGTCGCCGCAGCTGCGCTGCTCGCCGGCGGCGTCGCCGCGAATGCGCAGAACCCGGGCTCGATGGGCGGCTCCGCTCAGGGTTCCGGCACGAACTCGACCACCGAGCGCAGCAACGGTTCCACCGGCGGCGAGATGCGCAATCGATCGCCGGAAACTGCTTCGCCAAGCAGCACAAGCAAATCGTCCGACTCGGACAAGGCCGTGCCGTCCGGCCGTCAGGCTCAGGAGTCGCCGAAGGCCGGCATGGTGGACTCCAAGTCCGACATGAAGCGCAATGCCGGAAACGACCGCGACGGCTCGTCCACGACCACCACCGGCCAGGCCGGCGGTCGCGCCGGTCTGTCGACCGAGCAGCGCACCAAGATCACCACCGTCATCCGCAAGGAGCGGGTGGCGCCGGTGGCAAACGTCAACTTCTCGATCTCGGTCGGCACCCGCGTGCCCCGCGAGGTTCATTTCCACCGCCTGCCGACCGAAATCGTGTCGATCTATCCGGATTGGCGCGGGTACGAGTTCTTCCTGGTCCGGGACCAGATCGTCGTGGTCAATCCCGACACGCTGGAAATCGTCGCCGTGCTCGACGCCTGACCGGCCGCTGATCTTTGTCCCGAGCCAAGGGGTGGCCGCTGGCTGCCCCTTTTCGTTTGGTGCCGACGGGTGCCCATGCGACCAATTTGCACGATACGGCGGGCACTTGCGGCATCATGCTGACGCATTTTGTTCGCCGTCCGGCATTTCGGCCGCCTTTTTGCTGCGATGGCGTGCCATCCTCGCCCAAAGCATCAGCCGATTGATGCGGATTTGAGCCGTTGAGGCTTCCCCTCCGGGCCGAGGTTACCTATAACGCCCGGCAATCAGGTGAATTTCGCCCGAATCCCGACAGCGGAAGCATCCTCCAAATCCGGACCGCCGATCGGCCGGACGAGCCCCGCGAATGTCATTGCCGGAAGACGGATGCCCCAGACGATTTACGTGCTGAACGGCCCGAACCTCAATCTCCTCGGGACCAGGGAGCCGGCGATCTATGGCCATGCGACATTGGCCGACGTCGAGCGGCTGTGCGCCGAGACGGCTTCGTCGGTCGGCGTCACCGCGGTGTGTCGGCAATCCAATCACGAAGGCCAGTTGATCGACTGGATTCACGAAGCCCGCGACAAGCAAGTCTCAGGCATCGTCATCAACGCGGGCGCCTACACCCACACCTCGATCGCGCTGCATGACGCGCTGGTCGGCGTCCAGATCCCCACGGTCGAGGTCCACGTCTCCAACGTGTTCGCCCGCGAAGACTTCCGCCACCACTCGTTCATCGCCAAAGCCGCCTTTGCCAGCCTGTGCGGCTTTGGGATCGATGGCTATCGGCTGGCCATCACCGGCCTCGCCGCAAAAATCTCGGCTAGCTCAAAGAGCTGACCCTGCACCTTCACTCGAAACATTTGGATTCGACATCATGGCCCGCCAGCCCGAAGACAAAGCCGCCGCCAAGCCGAAACAAGGGCAGTCGGCCGACGACAGCGCCCTGATCCGCGAGCTGGCCCTGCTGCTCGACGAGACCAACCTCACCGAGATCGAGATCGAGCGCGCCGGCCTGCGCGTCCGCGTAGCCCGCAACGTCAGCATCGCCGCTTCGGTCCCGACCGCCTACGCCCCCGCGCCTGCGGCGATCGCAGCGCCGCCGAGCGGCTCGCCTGTCGCACCCGCCGCGCCGGATTTCTCCAAGCACCCGGGCGCGGTGCCGTCGCCGATGGTCGGCACGGTCTATGTCGCGTCCGAGCCCGGCGCCAAGCCGTTCATCGATGTCGGTAGCCGCGTCTCGGCCGGCGAGACGCTGTTCATCATCGAAGCCATGAAGACGATGAACCAGATCCCGTCGCCCCGCGCCGGCACCGTCACGCAGATCCTCGTCGAAGACGGCCAGCCGGTCGAATTCGGCGAGCCGCTCGTGGTGATCGAGTAACAAATATCGATCGGTGACGAGCCTATGGCGCGCGGAGTTTCGCCTCCCGCTTTCGGCTCCTCACCTTTCGCCCTTTCGGCCTCTCAACCTGGTGGCCCCGATGTTTGATAAAATCCTCATTGCTAATCGCGGCGAGATCGCGCTCCGCGTGCTGCGCGCCTGCAAGGAGCTCGGCATCGCGACGGTGGCGATCCACTCCACCGCCGACGCCGACGCCATGCATGTCCGCCTCGCCGACGAAAGCGTCTGCATCGGACCGCCGCCGTCCAAGGACAGCTACCTCAACATTCCGTCGCTGCTGGCAGCGTGCGAAATCACCGGCGCCGATGCGGTGCATCCCGGCTACGGCTTCCTGTCGGAAAACGCCCGCTTCGCCGAGATCCTCGCCGACCACAATCTCGGCTTCATCGGCCCGAAGGCCGAACACATCCGGCTGATGGGCGACAAGATCGAGGCCAAGAAGACCGCCAAACGCCTCGGCATCCCGGTCGTGCCGGGCTCTGACGGCGCCGTCGGCCCCGACGACGATGCGATGGCGATCGCCCAGGAAATCGGCTTCCCGGTGTTGGTCAAAGCCGCCGCGGGCGGCGGCGGACGCGGCATGAAGGTCGCGCACACCGCCGACGATCTGGCGATGGCGATTTCCACCGCCGGCAACGAAGCCAAGTCGGCTTTCGGCGACGCCTCGGTCTATCTTGAAAAATATCTGCAGAAGCCGCGCCACATCGAAATCCAGGTGCTCGGCGATGGCCGCGGCGGCGCCATCCATCTCGGCGAGCGTGACTGCTCGCTGCAGCGTCGGCACCAGAAGGTCTGGGAGGAAGGCCCCTCGCCGGTCATCAGCCCGGAGGCGCGCGCCCGCATCGGCGGCATCTGCGCCAAGGCGATGCAGGACATGCAGTATCTCGGCGTCGGGACGATCGAATTCCTGTACGAGGACGGTGAGTTCTACTTCATCGAAATGAACACCCGGATCCAGGTCGAGCACCCGGTGACCGAAGCCATCACCGGCCTCGACCTCGTGCTGGAACAGATCCGCATCGCCGCCGGCGGCGATCTGCCGGTGACGCAGGACGAGGTCACCCTGACCGGCCACGCCATCGAGTGCCGCGTCAATGCCGAGAACCCGGTCACCTTCCGGCCCTCCCCAGGCAAGATTCAGAGCTATCACCCGCCCGGTGGCCTTGGAATCCGCATCGATTCCGCTGTCTATCAGGGCTACACCATCCCGCCCTATTACGACTCGCTGGTCGGCAAGCTCATCGTCCACGGCAAGACCCGCGGTGAATGCCTGATGCGGCTGCGCCGGGCGCTCGACGAGATGGTGGTCGACGGCATCGAAACGACTCTCCCGCTGTTCCGGGCCCTCGTCCGCGAGCCCTCGATCATCGACGGCGACTACCATATCCACTGGCTGGAGCAGTACCTCGCTGCCGGCGATACCAAAGTTTAATTCCCGAGGGGCGCGGAACTTTTTCGCCAGGGCGGCGTTGGATCACGTTTTCGCGGTTATGTTGGGTTCCCTGCGGGACCGACCGGCGCGAATGCGGGGGATAGCTTGCTGGTTTCCATAGGCTTGAAGGACGCGCGGTGACGACCGAAGCCGCGCGTCGACGCGCATTTTTTCAGATTACGCTGCTCAGCCTCGCCTTCCTGGTGCTGGTGGTGATTGCGGTCGCGTCGTTCTACTGGCTGCAGAAGGCCCGTGAGGACTCGGCCTGGGTCGCTCATACGCTGGAAGTCCAGAACCAGATCTCGCTGGCACAGCTGCAAATGCGACGTGCCGAAAGCGCCGAGCGCGGCTATGTCCTGCTGCGCCAGGAAGATTTCGCGCAGGAATGTATCGAAGCCTCCGAGCAGGTGCTGCCCCTGCTGGATAAATTGAAAGGCTTGGTCGCCGACAACAGCGTGCAACGGCCGCTGATCGACGAGGTCCTTCAGCGCTCCGAGTCACGGCTCGGGCTGTTCAAGCGCGTGATCGACCTGGCTCGCCAGGACCGCACCGATGATGCTCGCGCTCTCATCCGGGACAGTGGCGGCCGTGAGTCGATGGCCCGCATCCGCGACATGATGGACCAGATGCGGACGGAAGAGGAGCGCCTCTTCCGGTATCGCACTTCGGAAGCGGACCGCAGCCAGTCACTGGCGACGATCGTCACCACGATAGGTTCGGCGGTTGTTCTGCTGCTCGCCGGCATGTCGATCTTCCTGGTGCGGACCTCGGCGAAGGCGCGCGACGTCGCCGAAGCGCAGCTTCGTGAGAACAACCTCAACCTTGAGTCCACGGTCGAGACCCGCACTGCCGACCTGCGCGAGGCCAACGAAGAGATCCAGCGTTTCGCCTACATCGTCAGCCACGATTTGCGCTCGCCGCTGGTCAACATCATGGGCTTCACCAGCGAGCTCGAAGAGCTGCGCGGCGACATCTTCCGGCGGATCGCAACGCTCAGCCGCGAGGTCGCCGACAAGCAAAACGCCCAGAACGCCGACAGCGACGGCGAGGCGGAACTGGAAGCGCCCGACAAGCAATTGTCGGAGGATTTCACCGAAGCGCTCGGCTTCATCAAATCCTCGATCGGCAAGATGGACCGGCTGATCAGCGCGATCCTCAACCTCACCCGCGAAGGCCGCCGCGAGTTCCAGCCGGTGCCGATCGATACCCGCGAGCTGATCGAGAACATCGTCTCGACCGTCGCCCACCAGGCGGCCGAGGCCGAGGCGCAAATCCGGATCGAGCCACTACCGGAGATCGTCAGCGACCGTCTGGCGCTGGAGCAGATCTTCTCTAATTTGATCGACAATGCCCTGAAGTATCTGCGGCACGGCGTGCCCGGCGACATCACCATCCGCGGCCGCCAGAAGCTCGGCTTCGTGATTTTCGAGATCGCCGATAACGGTCGCGGCATCGATCCCAAGGATCACCAGAGAATCTTTGATCTTTTCCGCCGTGCCGGTACACAGGACCGACCCGGCCAGGGGATCGGACTGGCCCATGTCCGCGCGCTGGTGCGGCGTCTCGGCGGAACCATGTCGGTGTCCTCGGCGCTCGGCCAGGGCTCGACCTTCACTATCACTCTGCCGGCCAGATGGTCCGGTGCGAAAGGGAACTCGCGCGTATGAGTCAGCCAGTCACCATCATCATGATCGAGGACGACGAGGGCCACGCCCGTCTGATCGAGCGCAACATCCGCCGCTCGGGCGTGAATAACGAGATCATCCCGTTCACGTCGGGTACAGCTGCGTTGAACTATCTGTTCGGCGACGACGGTCAGGCCACCCACAACAAGCACAGGGCATTGCTGGTGCTGCTCGACCTCAACCTGCCCGATGCCAGCGGCATCGACATCCTGCGCAAGATCAAGGAAAACGACCATCTCAAGACCACACCGGTCGTGGTGTTGACCACGACCGACGACGCCCACGAGATCAAACGCTGCTATGAGCTGGGCTGCAACGTCTACATCACCAAGCCGGTGAACTACGAGAGCTTCGCCAATGCGATCCGGCAGCTCGGACTTTTCTTCTCGGTCATCCAGGTGCCCGAAGCCTCCACATGAACAGGCAACCACCCACCCTGCTCTATATCGATGACGACGAGGCGCTGGGCCGACTGGTCCGGCGCGGCCTCGAGCGGCAGGGTTTCCGCGTCGAATACGTCTCCAGCGGCGAAGCCGGGCTGACCCGGCTGCAGCAGAGCGGCATCGACGTGGTGGCGCTCGATCAGTACATGCCCGGCCTCGACGGCCTCGAGACGCTGGAGCAGATCCAGAACATCCCCGACCCGCCGCCTGTGGTGTTCGTCACCGCCTCGCAGGATTCCAGCATCGCCGTCACTGCGCTGAAGGCCGGCGCGGCCGACTATCTGGTCAAGGATACCCAGGGCGAATTCATCCCGCTGCTGCAGGTCGCCGCCGAACAGGCGGTGCGCCAGGCCATCATTCGCAAGGCGCGCGACGATGCCGAGGCCGAAGTCCGCGCCTCGCGCGACCGCTACGCTGCGCTGGCTGCCGAACGCGAAGTCCTGCTGCGCGAGGTCAATCACCGCGTCGGCAACTCGCTGCAGATCATCGCCTCGCTGCTGCATCTGCAGGCCTCGTCCAGCAAGCAGGAAGAGGTCAAGGCGGCGCTCACCAACGCCATGGGCCGCGTCGCCGCGGTCGCCCAGGTGCATCGCAGGCTCTACACCTCGCACGACCTCAAGAGCGTCACGCTCAATCAATATCTGGAATCTCTGCTCGAGGATCTGCGCCGCTCCGCCGAGGGCAACCGCATGTCGCGGCTGACGCTGCAGGCCGATGCCATCGAGATCGATCCGGACCGCGCGGTCGCGATAGGCATCATCGTCAACGAGCTGGTGATGAACGCCGTCAAATACGCCTACCCGGACGGCAGCGGTCCGATCCATGTCGAGCTCACCGGCCGAGGTGACAACCTCGAATTGGCGATTGTCGACGACGGCGTCGGCCTTGCCGTGAAGGCCAATCCGCAATCGACCGGTATGGGCCAGCGTATCGTCTCGGCCATGGCGCAAAAGCTGGAGGCCAGCTTCGAGCGCGATCCCAACCATAGCGGCACCCGCATGGTGCTCCGCTTCCGACGAACCGACGCACCGACCACGCATCCGGCTCCAGCCGCCGCGTGACGGTTGGTCGTCGATTTTCAGCACCGATCGAGTTCCTGCTCGGCTAGATTGGCGCCGCTTTGCGCGTCCTGGCGACCGCGTCTTCACATCCGAGAGCTTTGCCTTGCTACCCTGGATCCATCTGGCCACCGCGAAGATCCCCGGCGGCGACGAATTGCGGCTGATGCAACGCGGCGAGGAATTCTCGATCCGGCTCGGCACCAATGAATTGATGAACAGCCGGCTCGGCGGCTCCGAGGAGGCGCTGGCCACCCTCGCCTGCCAAAAACTGGCGGGACGGCGTAAGCCGCGGGTGCTGATCGGCGGCCTCGGCATGGGCTTCACGCTGCGCGCCGCGCTGAAAGTTTTCGGCGACGATGCCGACATCGTCGTGGCCGAGCTGGTGCCCGAAGTCGTCGCGTGGGGCCGCGGCGCCATGGCGGCGCTTTACGGCGACAGCCTCGGCGATCCGCGCATCACCATCATCGAACGCGACGTCGGCGAACTGATACGTGCCTCCGCCGGCGGCTACGACGCTATTCTGCTCGACGTCGACAATGGCCCTGAAGGCCTGTCCCGTCCCGCCAACGATCAGCTCTACGACGCTCGCGGCCTTGCCGCGGCGCGCGCGGCGCTACGTGCAGGAGGCGTGTTGGCGGTCTGGTCGTCGGGGCCGCACGACGGGTTTACGCGCCGCCTGGAGCGCAGCGGCTTTGCCGTCAACGAGGTGCCGGTGCGCGCGGTCGCCAAGCGAACCGGCTCGCGGCATTGGATCTGGCTGGCCATCCGAACCTGATCCACGCCTGGCGCCTGTGGTCACCGTCGACCAATGAAGGGGCCGATGTGTAACAAACCGAGCCGTCACCACCTTGCCATTTTGTCGCACCTCGGGCAGCTTCCGCGCGCTCGCCGCCGCACGCCGGTTCGGCCAGAACAGCGGAAGAAACGCCTTTGAACGCCCTGCCTCCCCGCGGCACAGCGCTGCCACCCGCGACGTTGCCGCACACCGTTGAGCTTCAGTCGGCCCAGGCCTGCACCACGACGAGGCGGCCGTGACTCCGCTTCTCGTTTTCGGCATCCCGCTCGACTTCATCCTGTTCGGCGCGACTCTGCTCGGCGTCGCGATCTTTCATCGCCACACGCTGCTGATCGCGCTGGTCGGGCTCGCCACCGTCACCGGCTACAAGCTGCTGTTCGCCGGCTTCAAGACCGGGCCGGGCATCGGCGGCCTGTTGCTGCATATCGAGCACGAGTGGGTGACGCTGGCGAACCTGTTCCTGCTGCTGATGGGCTTCGCACTGCTGTCGGCGCATTTCGAAAAATCGCGCATTCCCGACGAGATGCCGGCGTTCCTGCCCGACGACTGGAAGGGCCCGGTGGTGCTGCTCGGCATGGTGTTCGTGCTGTCGAGCTTTCTCGACAACATCGCCGCCGCCTTGATCGGCGGCATGGTGGCGCGTCACGTGTTTCGCGGCCGAGTGCATATCGGCTATCTCGCTGCGATCGTGGCGGCATCCAACGCCGGCGGCTCCGGCAGCGTGGTCGGCGACACCACCACCACAATGATGTGGATCGCCGGCGTCAGTCCGCTGCACGTGGTCGAGGCCTATATCGCGGCGGGCATCGCCCTGCTCTTGTTCGCCGTGCCGGCGTCGATCCAACAGCAACGGTTCTCGCCGATCGTCAAAGATGCGCCGAGTGGGCTGACGATCGAATGGGTGCGGGTCGGCATCGTCGCCGCGATCCTGATCGCCGCCCTCACCGCGAATGTCGTGGCCAACACCAGGTTTCCGGCTTTGCTCGATCAGGTGCCGGTGCTGGGCCTTGCGGTGTGGGCGGTGCTGCTGCTGACCGCACCGCTCCGCCGGCCCGACTGGAGCGTCTTGCCTTCGACTTCATGGGCACGATTTTTTTGCTCGCGCTAGTCACGGCGGCGTCGATGATGCCGGTCGATCAATTGCCGGCGGCAGGCTGGCAGACCGCGCTCGGCCTCGGCTTCGTCTCGGCTGGCTTCGACCACATCCCGCTGACGGCGCTG
>NZ_BADD01000770.1 GCF_000333455.1 Rhodopseudomonas sp. B29 | reverse complement strand
CACCGCCATCCGCCACGGCGCGATGTCGGCGAGCGATTTGACGTCGGCGAGCTTGATGCCCCAGTCGCCGGAGATGTCGAGCTTCGACAGCGGCCCCCTATAACCCTGGGCCTCGTCGAACTTGACCAGGCCCGCCGTCATCGTCTTGCGTGCTTCGACCTGCAGCTTGGGGTCGAGTGTGGCGCGCACCGAGAGGCCGCCTTCGTAAAGCTTCTTCTCGCCGTAGCGCTCGAGCAGATCGCGACGGACCTCCTCGGCGAAGTATTCGCCTGCGAAGGTGTGGGCACCATTGCCACGCGTCGCGACGACCAGCGGCTCCTTGCGGGCCTTCTCGGCGTCCGCGGCCTTGATCCAGCCGTTCTCCTGCAGCCGGTCGATCACGTAGTTGCGGCGCTCGACGGCGCGGTCGTGATTGCGGATCGGATGCAGCGCTCCTGGCGCCTTCGGCATCGCAGCCAGATAAGCGGCTTCGGCGATCGACAGCTCGTTGACCGACTTGTCGAAATACACCAGCGAGGCGGCGGCGACGCCGTAGGCACCGAGGCCGAGATAGATTTCGTTGAGATACAGCTCGAGGATCTTGTCCTTGGAGTAAGCGCGCTCGATGCGCATCGCCAGCAGCGCTTCCTTGATCTTACGGGTGAACGACACCTCGTTGGTCAAAAGGAAGTTCTTGGCGACCTGCTGGGTAATGGTCGAGGCGCCCTGCGGCCGGCGGTTGGAGCCGAAATTCTGCGCGTAGACCAAAGCCGCACGCGCCATGCCGGTGTAGTCGATGCCGCCGTGCTCGTAGAAGTTCTTGTCCTCGGCCGCCAGGAAGGCGTTGATCACCAGCTTCGGCACCGCCTGGATCGGCAGATACAGCCGGCGCTCCTTGGAATATTCGGCCAGCAGCGAGCCGTCCGCCGCGTGGACGCGGGTCATCACCGGCGGCTCGTAATCCTGCAACTGCGAGTAGTCCGGCAGGTCCTTGGAGAAATGCCAGATCAGTCCCGCCACGCCGGCGACGCCAACCAGGAACACGATGGTTCCGGCGGCGAACAGAAAGCCGAAAAACCGCAGCAGCAAGCGCATCGATTAAGTTCCGTTCAACCCCGAGGCCGCCATTTGCGGCGCGTCTCCTCCCAAGGAGGAAGCTTCGTTCGAAAGACTTTGGTCTCGCCCGTTCTCGTCGGCAACCGCCGCGTCAGAACCGGCGTGCCGGGCAACAAACTCGCGAACTGAAGGCGACTTATAGAGCGGACGCTGTGGCCAAACTAGGGCCCGTCGCAGGCCGCCCGCCGGTCATTTCGGCCGCCCGGCTGAAACCACCCGCTTGGCAAAAAACGAATCGATCGCATCGGCAACGGACGTCACCGTCTTGGTGCGCCATTGCTCCGACATCAGTTGCTTCAGGTCGCCCTGGTTGGAAACGTAGCCGAGCTCGAGCAGCACCGAGGGCACGTCCGGCGCCTTGAGGACACGGAAGCCAGCCGACTTCAGCGGGTTCTTGTGCAGCCGGGTCGCCCCCTTCATTTCGGTCATCAGCAGCCGCGCGAACCGGCTGGAGAACGTCTTGGTCTCGCGCTGGGCGAGATCGATCAGAATGTCGGCGACGTCGGTCGGCTCTTCGGTCAGATCGACGCCCGCAATGGCGTCGGCCTTGTTTTCGGCGTCCGCCAGCCGCTGCGCCTCTTTGTCGGACGCCTTCTCCGACAACGTATAGATGGTCGCGCCCTGGGCATCGCCTTCGCGGGGCGGCAGCGCATCGGCATGAATCGACATGAAACAGGCCGCGCCGGCATTGCGGGCGATGCCGACCCGCTCACCGAGCGGGATGAAAGTGTCGTCGCTTCGGGTC
>NZ_BADD01000771.1 GCF_000333455.1 Rhodopseudomonas sp. B29 | reverse complement strand
AAGCCGCCGTCGAGCAACCGCCCCGCCATGCCGCGGCCCATCTTGCCGAGGCCGATGAAGCCGACTTTGGCGCGGCTGCTTGTGGACACGCTTACTCCACGTCCTCGACCGCCCCCGGCCCCGTCCCGAACGCACGTTGCGCCAGGGTCGCGGCCATGAACTCGTCGAGTTCGCCGTCGAGCACGCCGGCGGTGTCCGAGGTCTGCACGCCCGTACGCAGGTCTTTGACCATCTGATAGGGCTGCAGCACGTAGGAGCGGATCTGGTGGCCCCAGCCAATGTCGGTCTTGGCGGCCTGATCGGCGGCGGCCTGCTCTTCGCGCTTCTTCAGCTCGATCTCGTAGAGCCGCGCGCGCAGCATGTCCCACGCCTGGGCGCGGTTCTTGTGCTGCGATCGGCCGGCCTGACAGACCACCGCGACGCCGGTCGGAATATGCGTCAGCCGCACCGCGGATTCGGTCTTGTTGACGTGCTGACCGCCGGCGCCGCCCGACCGCATCGTGTCGACGCGAACGTCGGACTCGGCGATGTCGATCTTGATCGAGTTGTCGATCACCGGGAAGATCTGCACGCTCGAGAACGAGGTGTGCCGGCGAGCGTTCGAATCGAACGGCGAGATGCGCACCAGGCGATGCACACCGGCTTCGGTCTTCAGCCAGCCATAGGCGTTGTGGCCGGAGATCTGGATCGTCGCCGATTTGATTCCCGCCTCTTCGCCCTCGGACTCTTCGAGATACTCGACCTTGAAGCCGTGCTTCTCGGCCCAGCGCGTATACATGCGCAGCAGCATCGAGGCCCAGTCCTGGCTCTCGGTGCCGCCGGCGCCAGCGTGGACTTCCAGATAGGTGTCGAACTTATCGGCTTCGCCGGACAGCAGCGCTTCGAGCTCGCGCCGCGCGACTTCCTTCTTGAGATCCTTCAGCGCGGCTTCGGCTTCCTTGACGACGCCCTCATCGCCCTCGGCTTCGCCGAGTTCGATCATGTCGATATTGTCGGTGAGCTCGCGCTCGACCTTGCCGATGCCGGTCAGCGAATCCTCCAGCGAGGTTCGCTCCTGCATCAGCCGCTGAGCTTTTTGTGGATCGTTCCAGAGGTCGGGATCCTCGGCGAGCTTGTTCAGCTCCGCGAGGCGGACAGTCGACTGATCGACGTCAAAGATGCCTCCTCAGCAGCCCGACTGACTGCTTGATCTCTTCGACGAGGCGTTCGATTTCTGCGCGCATGATGTCTCTTGTGCGGCCGGAAGCCGCGAGGCGAAAATCGGCCGGAGGCCGTAAAACGAACGCGACCTTGAGGCCGCGAACCGATGAGGCGATTTAGCGGGCGACGCGGCAAAGCGCAATCGCCCGAATGACGCGCTCAGTACAGGCCGCCGGTGCCGGGCCGAAGGATCGAGCGGTCGGCGTCGGGCGACACTCCGGGACCAGCGCCGCTGCCATCGGCGACGCCGATCACAGCGTAATTGTCCGGCGGCGCGGTGCCCGGCTTGAACGCCTCGAGGATGGTGCGGCCGGTGTCACCTGGTCCGGCGCGCATACCGGTCTTGGCGTCGACGCGGACCAGCTTGATGCCGGCCGGGACGCGGAACGGCACCGCCGGTTTGTCGGCAAGCGCGAGATTGAAGAAGTTGCGCGCGATCGGCGCCGCGAGATGGCCGCCGGTGGCAGAGCGACCGAGATTGCGCGGCTTGTCGTAGCCGATATAGACGCCGCAGACATAGTCGGGCGAGAAACCGACAAACCAGGCGTCCTTCT
>NZ_BADD01000772.1 GCF_000333455.1 Rhodopseudomonas sp. B29 | reverse complement strand
CGCAAGCCGGTGCTCGGCGAAGTCGAGTTCTCGTCCGGCTTCGGCGTCCGCACCGACCCGTTCCTCGGTCGCCCGGCGATGCACACCGGCCTCGACTTCCGCGCCTCGACCGGCGATCCGGTGCGCGCCACCGCCGCCGGCAAAGTGGTGAATGCCGGCTGGAGCGGCGGCTACGGCCAGATGGTCGAGATCAATCACGGCAACGGCCTCTCCACCCGCTACGGCCATCTCTCCAAGATCATCGCCAAGGTCGGCCAGAGCGTCCAGATCGGCCAGGTGATCGGCGAAGTCGGCTCCACCGGCCGCTCCACCGGCCCGCATCTTCACTACGAGACCCGCATCGACGGCGAAGCCGTCGACCCGCAGAAGTTTTTGCGTGCCGGCGTGAGGCTGGCGGGGGCTGGTTAGCGATAACGGCGAAGTCGCTGTCCGGGCAGCAGATCATAAGGCGCCTGCCACCCATCGAGCTGGCGCACCCGGTCCAGCCAGGCGACGACTGCGGGATGACTGCGCTCCAGGTCGTATCCCGCCTCATCGGACGGAAACAGCAGATAGCCCACCATCGACAGATCGGCGACGGACGGCGCGTCACCGATCGCGAAGCGACGGGTCTCGAAATGTCGCTCGGCGACACGGAGGCAATCGTCGATCCGCTTGCGCAGGAAGCCGAGTACATGCTCGTCGGGAGACGGCGTGAAGGCGCGCAGATAGCGATACACGGCCATGTAGCCCGACAGCTTGTGATTGTCCCAGAACAGCCACCGCAAGATCGCGTAACGATCGTCGTCATTGATCGCGCCGAAGCGGCCGTAGGCTTCGGCCAGCCGCAACAGGATCGGTCCGGTCTGTGTCAGGCTCCTGCCCTGCCATTCGAGCACCGGGATTTCTCCCATCTGGTTGACGCTGGCGCGCCAGTCCGCGGTCCGCGTCACGCCGGAGCCGAAGTCGGTCCATACTCCTTCGAATGCGACGCCGCACAGCCGCAACATCAGCGCGAGCTTGTAAGAGTTGCCGGATTCGGGGAAATAGTGCAGTCGGGTCGCGCCTGCGGCCATCGGACACCTGTTTCTGCAATCAGAACATTTGTTCTGTATCGGGAGAAGCCGCCGCGTGTCAATGCAACGTAGCCCCGGTGGAGGCGGCGCAAAGGGCGGCGACGTCAGCCCGCGCGAGCGCGACCTGCTGGAGGCCACCCTCCGCGTGATCGGACGTTCTGGAATTGATGCGGTCACGCATCGCGCGGTCGCGACAGAAGCCGGCACCTCGCTCGGCGCCGTCACCCACCATTTCGCCAAACGCGACGACCTGACGGACGGCGCGCTGCGCTTTGCGGTGCGACGGGAAATGACGCGGCTCGACGCTCTCGCGCTAGCGCTGCAGGAGCAGGCCTTCGACCCGCCGCGCTGGATCGCACAGCTGGTCGGCTGGTACGCGGCCGAGCTGCGCACCAACAGCGAGACCCATATCGCCTGCTACGAGGCGTTCCTGGCCGCGGCGCGGCACGCGCAATTCAGATCGCTGGTCGAGGATCTGTTCGCAGTCTGGAAGCGGAGCGCCGCCCTGGCATTTCGGGCCGCCGGCGCCGACGATGCCGACGCCGCAGCGGCGATCTTCGTCAGCACGCTGATGGGCCTGCTGCTTCGGCAACTCGCCGGACCGCGGCGGAGCTTTCAGAAGGAAACCGAGGCGACGCTCGGGAGATTGTTTTTGGCGCTGACGGCATCCGGATCGCCCGCGAGAGGCGTCGCCGGCAAGTGAACCGAGCACGCCAATCGGGGCGGAACGTCGCTGATGCCTACTTCGCCTTCCCGATCGTGAACTCCGCCATCGACGCCCAGTCGCGCTCTCCCATGCCGGACTCGACCGTCTCGCCCATCCGCCGGTAGACGGCATTCAGCATCGGCAAGGAACGGCCGGCTTGTTCGGCGGCTTCGCTGGCGAGGCGCAGGTCTTTCAGGCCGAGCGTGGCCTTGAAGCCGGGCTGATACTTCCCTTCGGCGATGATGCTCGAATAGACCTGATAGGCGCGGCCGCCGAACAGCGTACCGAGGATCAGCTCGAAGAATTTCTCGCGCGGCAGGCCGCTCGCTTCGGTGATCACCACGCCTTCGGCCATCGCCTCGATCGCCATCGTGATCATCATGTTGCAGGCGACCTTGGCGGCGTTCGCGGTCGGCGCCTCGGGACCCATGTCCCAGATCTTGCCGCCGATGACGTCGAGCACTGGCCGCACCTTGGCCACCGCCTCGGGCGGCCCGCCGGCCAGCACGTTGAGCTGCCCCGCTGCAGCGACATCCGGCCGCCCTAACACCGGCGCCGACACGTAGGCGACACCGGCATCGCGATGCGCCGCCACCAGCTCATGCGCAAACGCCACCGAGATGGTCGAGTTCACCACGTGGACGAGTTGCTTGCTGGCGTGCTTCAGCGCCCCGCTATCCAGCAGCACCGAGCGGATGACGTTGTCGTCGGACAGCATCGTCAGCGCAACATCGCCCTGCAGCGCCTCCGCGGGGGTGGCGACCATGGAGACGCCATCCAGCACCCCCACCGATCGATTCCATGCCTTCCCATGGGGGCCCGCGGCGACCAGGTTCAGCGCCATC
>NZ_BADD01000773.1 GCF_000333455.1 Rhodopseudomonas sp. B29 | reverse complement strand
CGCCCTCCGCACCTCTCTCTAGCCGCCTCCCGCCCACGATGCGAAAGACCGCGATGCCTTCCATCTTCGACACTGCCGATCAGCCCGCCGTCCCGATCTCGTTCGTCACCAAGTCGACTCTGGAGAAGGTCTGCGCCGGCCTGCCCGAGGCCGCGCAGCGTTTCGCCCGCGCGAACGGCTACAGCGCCAAGCCCGGACAGATGCTGGCGCTGCCGGACGCGAACGGCGCGGTAGCGCATGTGCTGTTCGGCCTCGACGAGGTGGGCGCGCGCAGCTTCGATCCGTTCCGCACTGGTGCGTTGCCGGGCCTTTTGCCGCCCGGCACCTATCGCTTTGCCAATGCGGCTCCGGACGACAAGCTGGCGGTGCTGGCCTTCGCGCTCGGAACCTATCGGTTCGGCCGCTATCGCAAGGCCGAGGCGCCTGAGGTTCGGCTGGTGCCGCCGCAAGGCGTCGACGTCGCAGCGATCGTCCGCGCGCTCGAGGCCGCGACGCTGGCGCGCGATCTGATCAACACGCCGTCCAACGACATGGGGCCTGCGGAGCTCTCCGACGCGGCGCTGGCGCTGGCGCAGCGCCACGGCGCCAGCTTCTCCTGCATCGTTGGCGACGATCTCGTGACCCAGAATTTTCCGCTGATCCACGCCGTCGGCATGGCGGCGACGCGGGCACCACGGCTGATCGATTTCACCTGGGGCGATGCGGCGCATCCGAAAGTCACGCTGGTCGGCAAGGGCGTCTGCTTCGACACCGGCGGCCTCGACCTCAAGCCGTCGAGCGCCATGCTGATCATGAAGAAGGACATGGGCGGCGCCGCCAACGTGCTGGCGCTGGCGTCGATGATCATGGATGCGAAGCTCAAAGTGCGGCTGCGTGTGCTGATCCCGGCGGTCGAGAACGCCGTCGCCGGCAACGCGATGCGACCGCTCGACGTGTTCCCATCCCGCAAAGGGCCGACTGTCGAGATCGGCAACACCGACGCCGAGGGCCGGCTGGTGCTGGCCGACGCGCTGGCACTGGCCGACGAGGAGGCGCCGGACCTTCTTATCGATCTCGGCACGCTGACCGGCGCAGCGCGGGTCGCACTCGGCCCGGATCTGCCGCCCTACTACACGCACGACGAGCAGCTGGCGCTCGATCTGGCGCGCAGCGCGGCGGCGGAGAACGATCCGCTGTGGCGGATGCCGCTATGGGGACCTTACGATTCCTGGCTCGACTCCAAGGTCGCGAACATCAACAACGCGCCGTCCGGCGGCTTTGCCGGCTCGATTACTTGCGCGCTGTTCCTGCAACGCTTCGTCGAGGCCGCCAAGACCTGGCTGCATGTCGACATCTACGGCTGGACCCCGAAGGCGAAGCCGGGCCGACCCGAGGGCGGCGAATGCCAGGCTGCACGCGCGATCTTCGCATTGTTGAGCGAGCGTTATGGCTGATCCTGACTTGGACCGGAGGCTGAAGCCGGCGCGGCCCGACCTTGCGGCCAAGCATCTNGAAGCTTGGGGGACGCGGCGCGCTACGCGGAGGGCGAGGTGTTCGAGGTCAGNTACGGCGTCGCGCCGGTGCGGCGCGATCCGTCTTCCGGCGCGGCGCTCGACACCGAGGCGCTGAAGGGAGAGCGCGTCACCGTCTACGACCGCAACGAGGAAGGCTGGGCCTGGGGCCAGCTCGAGATCGACGGCTATGTCGGCTGGCTGCCGGACCTCGCGCTGTACCGGCCGGGCCCGGCGCCGACCCACAAGGTGACGGCGCTGCGGACGTTCGCTTTCCCCGGTCCTTCGATCAAACTGCCGCCGGCTGAAACACTGCCGCTCGGCGCGCGGCTCGCGATCGTTCGCGAGCAGGACAGCTTTGCGGTGACTGAGGACGGCTGGTTCGTAACACGCGGGCACGTTGGCGCATTGGATCAGTTCGAAACCGACTTCGTGACGGTCGCCGAGCGCTTTGTAGGTACGCCCTATCTTTGGGGCGGCCGCACCAGCCTGGGCATCGACTGCTCCGGCTTGGTGCAAACCGCGCTGGCCGCCTGCGGCATCAAGGCGCCGCGCGACAGCGACATGCAGCAGGCCGGACTCGGCGACGCAATCGCCCTATCGGAGCAGGACCAGCTTCTGCGCGGCGATCTGTTGTTCTGGAAAGGTCACGTCGCCATCGCACGCGACGAGAAGACCATCGTCCACGCCAACGCATATCACATGGCCACGGCGATCGAGCCGACGCGCGAGGCTATCGCGCGGATCGCCGCTTCCGGCAGCGACTTGGTCGCGATCAAACGGCTCCGCTTAACAACTCCGGCAGACGCGCGCGATTGAGCGCCAGCCATTGCAGCGCGCTGTACAGCAGCGCGTTGAACACACTGCCGTGCTCCAGCGCCGCCAGCGCCTCGTCGATCGAGACGACGAAAGGCTGCGTATCTTCGGTCTCGTCGGCGAGGCCGCCGCGCTCCAACACAGCGCTGGCATCGACAACGCCGGCGAAGAACACGACCTGTTCGTCACTGAAGCCCGGCGCCGTGACCACCTTGAAGAGTTCGACCAGACGATCCGGCGCGACGCCGATTTCTTCCAGACATTCGCGCCGCGCCGCCTGATGCGCGGTCTCGCCGAGATCAAGGCGGCCGGCTACGATTTCAACCATATCGCCGCAGCCGTTGGCGAGATGCGCCGCAATCCGGAATTGCCGGATCAGCACCAACTGGTCACGCGCGAGATCGATCGCCAGCACCGCAGTGGCGGTCGTTGCGCGGAGTACGTCGCGCCGCTGCAACAGCGGCGGCTCGCCCTCGCGGCGCAGGGAAACTTCGTAGCGCTCATAGACCATGTAGCCCTGCCCGATCGGCAGCGGCTCTGACAACGTCACATCGGCCTTGCGGTCGGCCAGCAGCGGGCGGCCGTCGTCGAAATTCGTCATTGATCAATCCGCAGCAGTCGCTGCGTCCGGCGCGGTATCGAGCCGGAACGCCGCGGCGAACAGCGCACGCGTATAGTCCGATTTGGGATGCTTGAACAATTCCGCGGCCGGACCTTCTTCGACGACCTTACCCTGTTTCATGACGATCAGATGACTGGCGAGTGACGCCACCACTCGTAAATCGTGGGAGATGAACATGTAAGTCAGGTCGCGCTTGCGCTGGAGGTCGCGCAACAGATCGACCATCTGCGCCTGAAACAGCATGTCGAGCGCGCTGGTCGGCTCGTCCAGCACGACGAAATCCGGCTCCAGCACCACAGCGCGGGCGATCGAAATGCGCTGGCGCTGACCACCGGAGAACTCGTGCGGATAGCGGAAGCGCGTCGCTGGATCGAGGCCGACATCGATCAACGCCTTGATGACCCGCTCCTCGCGCTCGGTCTCCGACAGCCCCGGCTGATGCACGCTGAGCCCCTCGGCGACGATGTCGCCGACCGACATGCGCGGGCTCAGCGCGCCGAACGAT
>NZ_BADD01000774.1 GCF_000333455.1 Rhodopseudomonas sp. B29 | reverse complement strand
CTCGTTGCCGGTGCGGCAATATCCCAACCTCGAAAGCGCGACCATCACGGTCGACACGATGTTTCCAGGCGCGACCCAGGAGGTGATGCAGGGCTTCGTCACCACGCCCATCGCGCAGGCGATCGCCTCCGCCGACGGCATCGAATATCTGACCTCGAGCTCGACCATGGGGCAGAGCCAGGTCAAGGCCAAGCTCGTGCTCAACGCCAACTCGGACCGGGCGATGACCGACGTGCTGGCCAAGGTCCAGCAGGTCAAGTACCGGCTGCCGGCCGGCGCTTACGATCCGGTGGTGACGAAGATCACCGACGGCGCCTCGGCGGTGCAGTACGTCGCCTTCATCAGCGACACGCTGACGATTCCGCAGATCACCGATTTCGTCACGAGAGTCGGACAGCCGCTGATCACTTCGGTCAAGGGAGTCGCCTCCGCCGACCTCGCCGCCGCGCAGGCGCTGTCGATGCGGGTGTGGCTAGATCCGGTCAAACTTGCTGCACGCAACCTGACGGCGGGCGACCTTGCCGCTGCGCTACGCGCCAACAACGTTCAGGCCGCGCCCGGCCGGCTCGAGAGCGGCAGCACCGTTGCCCGGATGAAGCCGCCGAGGTCGAACATCGCGTGGCCGTCGCGCTCGGCCGGCGAAAAGAAGCGGGCATAGTCCG
>NZ_BADD01000775.1 GCF_000333455.1 Rhodopseudomonas sp. B29 | reverse complement strand
CTGCCTCACGCCGATCGTGTCTACGTGCTCGAACATGCCCGCATCGTCTGGGAAGGCGATCCGGGACGTTTCGCGGCAGAGGCCGGCGAAGGGTATCTGTAGCAGCCCCGACGGTTTGATCCAGCGCAAGCGCGCGGTCGTGGGGGGCGGCGTATGAACGACGACCTGCCGACCCCCTGCTCCGTCATGGCCGGGCTCGTCCCGGCCATCCACGTCTTCTTGCGACGATTTCAGCAAGACGTGGATGCCCGGCACAAGGCCGGGCATGACGAACGACCGGAGACCACGTCATGGCCGATCCGCGCGCAACTTCGACCGCTCCGTCGGTCTCGTCGCTACCGACGCTCAATCACATCCCGCAGGATTTCATCTGGGGCGTCTCCTCCGCCGCCTTTCAGATCGAAGGCGCAGCCAAGGAAGACGGCCGCGGCGAAAGTATCTGGGACGTGTATTGCCGCAGCGGGCAGGTCGCCAACAACGACACCGGCGACGTCGCCTGCGATCATTATCATCGCTACAAGGAAGACGTCGCGCTGATGAAGGCGCTCGGCCTGCAGGCCTATCGCTTTTCGGTGTCGTGGCCGCGCGTGATGCCGCTCGGCACCGGCGCGGTCAACGAAGCCGGCCTTGCCTTCTACGACAGCCTGATCGACGAACTGATCACCGCCGGCATCGAGCCGTGGCTGTGCCTCTATCACTGGGACCTGCCGCAGCGCTGGAAGAGCGCGGCGGCTGGCTCAATCGGGAGATCGTAGCCTGGTTCGCCGACTATGCACGGCTGATCGGCGCCCGCTTCGGCCACAAGGTCAAGCGCTTCGCCACCTTCAACGAGCCCGGCATCTTCAGCCTGTTCGCCCGTTCGTTCGGCGCCCGCGACCGCAGCGCCGACGACAAGCTGCATCGCTGGATCCACCACGTGAACCTAGCCCACGGCGCCGCCGTCGATGCGCTGCGCGAGACCGTGACGGACGCCAAGATCGGGCTGGTCACCAACTATCAGCCGATCTACCCGTCCAGCGACAAGCCGGAGGACGTCGCTGAAGCAGCGCTGATCAGCGACTATTGGAATCGGGCCTTCGCCGATCCGCAATATCTCGGCGAGTACCCGGCGAAGCTGCGCGGCCTGATCCAGCCGCATATCCTGCCGGGCGATCTCGATCGTATTCACCGGCCGCTCGACTGGTTCGGCCTGAACCACTACAGCCCGGTCTATATCAACTCCGATCCGAACGCGATCGTCGGACTCGGCTGGGGGCCGAAGCCGGCCGACATTCCGCGCACGCCGATCGACTGGACCATCGAGCCGGATGCGTTTCGCGACACCCTGATCGAAGTCAGCGGCCGTTACGGCAAACCGGTCTATGTCACCGAGAACGGCTATGGCAGCGGCGACGACAAGCCGGACGCGAACGGCCAGGTGATCGACCTCGGCCGCATCGCTTTCCTGCGCGACTACATCGGCGCGCTCGATCAGGCCCGCGCCGCCGGCGCCGATATCCGCGGCTATTTCGTTTGGTCGCTGCTCGACAATTTCGAATGGGAGTCGGGCTACAGCGTCCGCTTCGGCCTGGTCTACATGGACTATCCGACG
>NZ_BADD01000776.1 GCF_000333455.1 Rhodopseudomonas sp. B29 | reverse complement strand
CGCACATCGGCCTTCAGATTTTCTTCGTCATTGCGCGCGACACTTCGCCGCCCGAAGGAGGCGCCCATGCGCTACACCGATGTGGCGATCATCGGCGGCGGCCTCGCCGGCGCAACGACGGCGGCGATGCTCGGACGCGCAGGCGTCGCGACAATCCTGATCGATCCGCACGCAGTCGCCGTCCCCGATTTTCGCTGCGAGAAGCTCGGCGACGATCAGTTCGCCCTGTATCAAAAGACGGGACTGTCCGACGCGCTGCTGAACGTCACGAC
>NZ_BADD01000777.1 GCF_000333455.1 Rhodopseudomonas sp. B29 | reverse complement strand
CATGGCCGGGCTTCACACCTGGACGGGGCTGCTGCTCGGCTGGGTGCTATACGCGATGTTTCTCACCGGCACGGTGTACGGCGATGCCGAGGCGGCGATCATCTACATGCTGGAGACGACGGAGCGGCGCGCGCTGGAAAACCAGATCAACCAGGCGCAGAAGATGGAGACCATCGGCCAGCTCGCCGGTGGCATCGCGCACGATTTCAACAACGTGCTCTCGGCCATCATGATGGCCAACGACTTCCTGCTGAACGCGCACAAGCCGACTGATCCGTCGTTCCAGGACATCATGCAGATCAAGCAGAACGCCACGCGCGCCGCGACTTTGGTCCGGCAGCTGTTGGCGTTCTCGCGCAAGCAGACGCTGCGGCCGCAGGTACTCGATCTAGGCGAGGCGCTGACCGATATCGACCGGCTGCTGAAGCGGCTGATC
>NZ_BADD01000778.1 GCF_000333455.1 Rhodopseudomonas sp. B29 | reverse complement strand
CCCGACCGCGCCGCGATCAAATACCTGATCGAGCAGCGCAAAATGGAAGTCTGGCTGGTGCCGCTGACCGGCACGCGGGTGCTGGTGCCGTTCAAGGTCAAGATCCCGACGCCGCTCGGCAATGCCGTGCTTGAGGCGACACAATTCGTCGTCAGATGCTGCAGGGATATTTGGATACGACGACTGCGATGCCGGTCGAAGCCGGCGAGAGCCCGGACATTCTGTTCGATCTCGGCCTGCTGTTCGCGTCCGGCCGCGGAGCGCCGATCGATCTTGTG
>NZ_BADD01000779.1 GCF_000333455.1 Rhodopseudomonas sp. B29 | reverse complement strand
GCGTCGCCTGCCCACGGCAGTGCGGGCGGCGGATCCGACGGCAATTTCACCGGCGCGATGGGAATCCCGACGCTCGATGGCCTCGGCGTCCGCGGTGCCGATGCGCACACGCTGAACGAGCATATCGAAGTTGACAGCCTCGCCGAACGCGGACGCCTGATGGCGGGATTGCTCGCGACGCTGGATTGATGCGCGCTGTATCTCAACTA
Source organism: Rhodopseudomonas sp. B29 (assembly GCF_000333455.1). Lineage (GTDB taxonomy): Bacteria > Pseudomonadota > Alphaproteobacteria > Rhizobiales > Xanthobacteraceae > Rhodopseudomonas. Next base: position 35,722 of record NZ_BADD01000779.1, on the reverse strand, counting down.
ATCGGCCATGGTTCCATGGCATGGGACTTGCTCGGTGATCTGTTGCAAATCCGCATCGATCCGCGGCACGGACCCAAGGAAATATGACGAACAGTATCACGCTTATAAATTCAACTAATCGGAAGCCTGCTTCAACGATGGAGCGTCGATGCTCGGCTACCTGATCCGCCGCATTCTTGCGGCCATTCCGGTGATGGGCGTGGTCGCGCTCGTCGTGTTCCTGCTGCTGCGGCTGACGCCCGGCGATCCGGCCGCGATCCTCGCCGGCGACAATGCCTCCCCCGAACAGCTCGCCCGCATCCGCGCTTCGCTGGGCCTCAACGAACCGCTCTACGCGCAGTTCTTCACCTGGATCGGCAAGCTGCTGCACGGCGATCTCGGCGTCTCGCTGATCTCGCAGGTGCCGGTGCTGCAGATGATCAGCCAGCGCATCGAACCGACGCTGAGCGTCGCGATCTCCACCATCATCCTGTCGATCATCGTGGCCGTGCCGCTCGGCATGATCGCGGCGTGGAAACACGGCACCTGGATTGATCGCTTCGTGATGGGGCTATCGGTGATCGGCTTCTCGGTGCCGGTGTTCGTGATCGGATATGTGCTGATTCAGGTCTTCGCTATCGATCTGCGCTGGTTTCCGGTGCAGGGCTTCCGCACCATGTCGCGCGGCTTCGGGCCGTTCTTCGAGCGGCTGGTGCTGCCGACGCTGACGCTGTCCTTCATCTACATCGCGTTGATCGCGCGCATGACCCGCGCCGCAATGCTCGACGTGCTCGGCGAGGACTATGTCCGCACTGCGCGCGCCAAGGGCATCACCGAGAGCCGAGTGCTTCTGCGCCACGCGCTACGCAACGCCGCCGTGCCGGTGATCACGGTGATCGGCACCGGATTCGCGCTGCTGATTTCCGGCGTCGTCGTCACCGAGAGCGTGTTCAATCTGCCGGGCATCGGCCGCCTCACCGTCGATGCCGTGCTGGCGCGCGACTATCCGGTGATCCAGGGCATGATCCTGCTCACCTCCGGCATCTACGTGGCCGTCAACCTGTTGATCGACGTGGCCTACACGCTGCTCGATCCGCGCATCAGGTATTAGGGGAACGACGATGGCCATCGACAGCCTCCCCGAATCCTCGATGCCGATCACTCGGCCGTTCGGCCAGAGGTTCGGCTTTCTGTACTCCAGCCCCATCATCGCGACGGCGTCGATCTGCCTGGCGCTAGTAGTCGCGTCCGCGATCTTGGCGCCGTGGCTGGCGCCGCACGACCCGCTGCAATTGGCGCCGGCGCTGCGGCTGAAGCCGGCGAGCGCCGAGTTTCCGCTCGGCACCGACGCCTATGGCCGGGACGTCCTGTCCCGCATCCTGTACGGCGGCCGCGTCTCGCTGCTGATCGGCCTCGGCGCCGCGATCGTCAGCATCGCGATCGGCTTGGTCGTCGGCCTGCTGTCGGGCTTCTTCAAATGGCTCGACGCGATCATCATGCGGTTGATGGACGGCCTGATGGCGATCCCCAGCATCCTGCTGGCGATCGCCGTGGTGTCGCTGTCGGGCGCCAGCCTGACCACCGTGCTGATCGCCATCACCATCCCGGAAATCCCGCGCGTCGCGCGGCTGGTCCGATCGGTGGTGCTGACAGCGCGTGAGGAGCCTTACGTCGAAGCCGCGATCTCGGTCGGCTCCAGCCTGCCGAAGATCATGATGCGGCATCTGCTGCCCAACACGGTCGCGCCGCTGATCGTTCAGGGCACTTACATCGCCGCGTCGGCGATCCTGACCGAAGCGATCCTGTCGTTCCTCGGCGCCGGCATCAGCCCGGAGACGCCGACCTGGGGCAACATCATGGCCGAGGGCCGCACCCTGTTCCAGATCAAGCCGTCGCTGATCTTCTGGCCCGGCGTGCTGCTGTCGATCGCGATCCTCAGCGTCAATTTGATCGGCGACGCCGCCCGCGACGCGCTCGACCCGCGGATGAAGCAGCGCGAGGGCTCGCGATGACAAACCACTCAACTCTGCGACACGCACGGCCCTCACCTCTCCCCGCTCGCGGGGAGAGGTCGGCAGGCTTCGCGCAGCGAAGGCTGTCGGGTGAGGGGGCGCCTCGCCAGAGCCGAGATTCTCTGCTGCGCGGAGACGCCCCCTCACCCCAGCCCTCTCCCCGCGCGCGGGGAGAGGGAGCACGCCGTGCTCGGCGTTCGTCATTGCGTGCAGATGCGAGGTCCACATGACCGACAACGTTCTCGAGATCGACAACCTCGTCGTGCGGCTCGGCACCAGCGGCGATGGTGACAAGGTGATCGACGGGATTTCGCTGAGCGTGCAGCCCGGCGAGACGATGTGCCTGGTCGGCGAAAGCGGCTCGGGCAAGTCGGTGACGTCGCTCGCCACCATGGGGCTACTGCCGAAGGTCGCGCTGCACGTTTCGAGCGGGCAGATCCGGCTCGCCGGCGAGAATGTCGTTGAGGCCAGCGAGCGGCGGCTGCGGCAGCTGCGCGCCAGCCAGATGGCGATGATTTTTCAGGAGCCGATGACGGCGCTCAACCCGGTGGTGCCGGTCGGCAAGCAGATCGACGAGGTGCTGCGCTTCCACACCGATCTGCCCGCTCGCGAGCGGCGGCGGCGTATCCTTGCCATGATGGAGCAGGTCCGCCTGCCCGACGTCGAGCGCATTTTCGCGTCTTATCCGCATCGCCTGTCCGGCGGCCAGCGCCAACGTATCATGATCGCGATGGCGCTGGTGCTCGAACCCAAGCTCTTGATCGCCGACGAGCCGACCACCGCGCTCGACGTCACCACCCAGAAGCAGATACTGACGCTGATCCGCGACCTGCAGCAGGCCCATGGCACCGCGGTGCTGTTCATCACCCACGACATGGGCGTGGTCGCCGAGATCGCCGACCGCGTCGCGGTGATGCGCACCGGCCGGCTGGTCGAGACCGGCGCGCTCGACACCGTGCTGCGGCAGCCGGAGATGGACTACACCCGCAAGCTTCTGTCGGCGGTGCCGAGCCTGGTGCCACGCGCGCCGCGCGAGACGAAGGCGCTCTCGGTGGTTCTCGAAGCCAACGAACTCGGCAAGGTCTATCGCGAGCGCTCCTTCATGGGCGGCCGCCGCGAAGTCGTCGCCGCGCAGGACGTGACGCTGACGCTGCACAAGGGCCGCACGCTCGGCATCGTCGGCGAGAGCGGCTCGGGCAAATCCACCGTCGCGCGCTGCATCGTGCGGCTTATCGATCCGACCTCCGGCGGCATCCGCCTCGCCGGGCGCGAGATCTCCGATCTGTCGCGCCGGCTGCTGCGGCCGCACCGCAAGAAGATCCAGATCATCTTCCAGGATCCGTATCGCTCGCTCAATCCGCGCGTCAGCGTCGGCGAGAGCATCGCCGAGGGGCCGATCAATTACGGCATGCCGCATGCGCAGGCGATGGCCAAAGCGCGGCAGCTGCTGGAGCTGGTGCATTTGCCGGCCGATGCGATCTCACGCTTCCCGCATCAGTTCTCCGGCGGCCAACGCCAGCGCATCGCCATCGCCCGCGCGCTCGCGCTCGATCCCGACGTGCTGGTCGCAGATGAAGCGGTGTCAGCACTGGACGTCTCGGTGCAGGCGCAGGTGCTGGAGTTGCTCGACGAAATCCAGACCCGGCTCGGCATCGCGCTTTTGTTCATCACCCACGATCTGCGTGTCGCCGCGCAGATCTGCGACGACGTCGCCGTGATGCAGAAGGGCCGCGTCGTCGAACAGGGCCCCGCCGCCGAAGTGCTCACCAATCCGAAGCAGGCTTACACCCGCCAACTGCTCGAAGCCGCCCCCGGCCGCAACTGGGATTTTGCGAATTTTCGGCCGGTGAGCGAAGCGCCGGCAGCGATGGTGAACTAAGCATCCACCCCTCCCCGAGTCATTCCGGGGCGCGAGCGCAGCTCGCGAACCCGGAATCTCTCTTTTCCACAACCTCTGGATTCCGGGTTCGCGCTACGCGCGCCCCGGAATGACGAACCTCAAAGAGATTACTGATGACCCGCATCGCCGTCGGCGGCTTCCTGCACGAGACCAATACCTTCGCGCCCACCAAGGCGACCTGGGAGTCGTTCGTTCACGGCGGCGGGTGGCCGGCGATGACAACAGGGGCCGACGTGCTCAAGGTGATGCGCGGCATCAATGTCGGGCTCGCCGGTTTTGTCGAAGACGCCGAGGCGCGGGGCTGGGAGCTGATCCCGACCATCGCCTGCGGCGCCAGTCCCTCGGCGCACGTCACCGAAGATGCGTTCGAGCGCGTCGTCAAAGTCATGATCGACGGCGTCAAAAACGCCGGCCCGCTCGACGCGGTGTATCTCGATTTGCACGGCGCGATGGTGACCGAGCATCTCGACGACGGCGAAGGCGAAATCCTCGCCCGCGTGCGCGAGGTGATTGGCCCCGATCTGCCGCTGGTGGTCAGCCTCGATCTGCACGCCAACGTCACGCCGCAGATGGTCGAGCACGCCGACGCGCTGATCGCCTATCGCACCTATCCGCACGTCGACATGGCCGACACCGGCCGCGCTTCGGCCAAGCACCTCGCGCTGCTGCTGAGCAGCGGGACTAAGTTCGCCAAAGCGTTTCGGCAATTGCCGTTCCTGATCCCGATCTCGTGGCAATGCACCTTCGACCAGCCAACCAAGGGCATCTACGACAAGCTAGCGTCGCTGCAGAGCGACGCCGTGCAGACGCTGTCGTTCGCGCCCGGCTTTCCGGCCGCTGACTTCCCCGACTGCGGCGCCAGCGTGTTCGCCTATGGCCGGACGCAAGCTGATGCCGACGCGGCAGCCGACAAGGTGGCGGCGCTGGTAATCGGCCATGAGAACGATTTCGACGGCCCGATCTATTCGCCCGACGACGGCGTCAAGCTGGCCATCCAGCTGGCGGAAGGCGCCAGCAAGCCGGTGATCATCGCCGACACCCAGGACAATCCCGGCGCGGGCGGCGACTCCGACACCACCGGCATGCTGCGCGCGCTGGTGCGCGCCGACGCTCAGCGCGCCGCGATCGGTGTGATCTACGATCCGGCTTCGGCGCAGGCCGCGCACGCAGCCGGCGTCGGCGCCACCGTGCGGCTCGCGCTCGGCGGCAAGTCAGGGATCGCCGGCGACGCGCCGTATGAAGAGAGCTTCGTGGTCGAGCAGCTCTCCGACGGCCGCTTCGTCGCGCCAGGCCCGTATTACGGCGGCCGCGAGATGGAGATGGGTCCCTCGGCCTGCCTGCGCATCGGCGACGTCCGCGTCGTGGTGGCGTCGCACAAGGCGCAGCTCGCCGATCAGGCGATGTATCGCTTCGTCGGCATCGAGCCGACCGAACAGGCCGTGCTGGTCGTGAAAAGCTCGGTGCATTTCCGCGCCGACTTCCAGCCGATCGCAGAGCGGCTGCTGATCTGCGCCGCGCCCGGCGCGATGCCGGCCATTCCCGCGTCGCTGCCATGGACGCGACTCCGCCCCGGCGTGCGCATCAAGCCGAACGGCGCGCCGTTCCGAGGCTAGACGACGCGGACGGCCGCGACTACGTCCCCGATACCCACGCCAGAAACAGCGCAAATCCCGCCAGCCCAACCGTGACGTGGGTGCCGAGCAGAACATTGCGCCGACCGGAGAGCGCCGCGCCAGAGCGGCAATGAAGCCGGAAAAGGCCGACACCGCGAACAGCCCGGCGGCGATCTTGCCGAACGACACGGTATCCGTCGTGGTGGCTCCGTCCGGCGTGCCGTGCAGCAGCATCACCAGCGTCTCCAATCCGCCGAAGCCAAGCAGCATATGCAACGCAACCAGCCCCTGCTTCCGCTCGCCGCGCAGATAGAGCAGCCCCAGATACAATCCAAGCGCAGACGCCGCGCCCAGGATCACCAGCACCGGTGTCGCCGTCATGCCGCCTCCTGCTTCCTGCTTCGTTCCAAGGAAATTAAGCACGACGGCCGCAGCTTCGTAAATGCGTCTCCCGACGGACTACGTCATGCCCGGCCATGACGGGAGAACGTAGACGTCGCTGTCATGGGGCTCATCCGCTGATGCGGCTCGTGCGGCCGTGGCCGCCCTCCCCACACCCGTCAGTCCGGGGCGCGAGCGCAGCTCGCGAACCCGGAATCTCGACGTTGTAGGAACGGCCGGGTGCCGAAACAAATCGGGATTCCGGGTTCGCGCGCCTGCGGCGCACGCCCCGGAATGACGATGTGAGGTGGCGTAGTGAACGACTTGAGCGGAAGCGCGTAGTCGCTAGCTCGCAGGCTCACCCCGCCGGCTTACGTGCCACCACATGGAGGAAGCTTGCGACTTCCTGATCGAAGCCCCTGCCCTCGCTGGTTTCGATCGTCAAGGACTCCCACGCGCCAGCTTCGGCGTAGCAAGCGCGCAGCCAATCTTCGGACGGGTAGTTGTAGTAACGCGCCAGCTTGTCGCGGCCCTCGGCTTCGCCGGATTTGAAGCTGGCGTAGAACAAGCCGCCCGGCTTGAGCGCGCGGTGCACGCGAGTCAGCACAGCGCCGAGTTCGTCGCGCGGCACGTGCAGCAGGCACGCATAGGCCCAGACACCGTCATACAAGGCGTCTGCATCCAGCTGATGAAACAGCATCGTCCGCGCCGGACGGCCGAGCCGGCGCGACGCTTCGGCGGCCATTTCGGGCGAGCCATCGGTCGCGTCGATGTCGAAGCCGGCCGCCAGCATTTCCGCGGCGTGGTGCCCGGCGCCGCAGCCGAGTTCGAGGATGCGGGCTCCCGGCGGCAGTTCGCCGAGAAAACGCGTCAGCGTGCCGCCGGCCGGCTTGCGCTCGGCGTAAGCGGCGGCGTTGCCGCGGTAGAACCGCAGCGTGTCGTCATCGAAGGCCTGGGTCATGCCCCGGCTTAGTCGACGCCGCCGCCGTCCGGCAAGCCCAGCATCAGTCGCATGTTCTGCACGGCCGCGCCGGACGCGCCCTTGCCGAGATTATCCAGCCGCGCCACCAGCAGCGCCTGACGATGCGTATCGCTGCCGAACACGTAGAGTTCGAGCTGATTGGTCTCGTTCAGCGCCTCCGGCTCGATCCGCCCGCCCGTGTAGGGTGCGGCGTCTCGCGGCGGCACCGAGACGTAGGTGCTGCCGTCATAGCGCTTGGCCAGCGCGTCGTAGAGATCGCCGGCCGCGGGCTTGCCCGGCAGCGTGTCGAGATGCAGCGGCACCGACACCAGCATGCCCTGCCGGAAATTGCCGACCGACGGAATGAAAATCGGCCGCCGCGTCAGACCCGAATATTTCTGCGTCTCGGGCAGATGCTTGTGGGCGAAGCCGAGGCCGTAGAGTTCGAACGCCGGCGCAGTGCCGGCCTCATACGCGGCAATCATGCTCTTGCCACCGCCAGAGTAACCGCTGACGGCGTTGATCGACACCGGATAGTCCGTCGGCAGAAGGCCGGCATCGACCAGCGGCCGCAGCAGCGCGATGCCGCCGGTCGGGTAGCAGCCCGGATTGGCGACCTTGCCGGCGTTGCGGATCTTGTCGGCCTGATCGGGCGCCAGTTCGGCGAAGCCGTATTCCCAGCCCGGCGCCACCCGAAACGCAGTCGAGGCGTCGAGCACCTTGGGAGCCCCCGCGCCCATGGCTTCGATCACCGCGACGGTTTCCTTGGCGGCGTCGTCCGGCAGGCACAGGATGACGAGGTCGACCTCCTCCATCAGAGCCTGCTTGGCGGACGGGTCCTTGCGCTTGTCCTCGGCGATGTCCTTCACCTGCACTTCGCCGCGCCGCGCCAGCCGCTCGCGGATGCCGAGGCCGGTGGTGCCGGCAGCGCCGTCGATGAACACGGCCGGTTTGGCGGTGATGGCCGTCTTGTCCGTGGTATCGGTCAGGGTCATCGTCACAGTCCTCACGCAAGTTCGCCGACGGCGGTCGGCGCTGTGTAATCCAGTTGCGGCCGCAGCGCGACCATCTCGGCGGCGATCGCCTGCGCGCCGGCATCGGCCTGCCTTGCGAGCGCGGCCGCCACCGCGACATGATCGGCGTCGGACTTGTGCTGGTTCAGCTTGAAGCTGCCCTCCACCTGATCGACCCGCATCATCACCCCGACAATCGCCTGCTTCATCGCGTTACGCCGTCCCGCCGTCATCTTCGCCATCGTCCACGCCGGCTTCGGCGCCAGCGCGGCCTCGAACTGCGCGCTGAGCTCGTTCAGCTGCGCCTCGAGCTCGCTGTCCGACATCAACGCCGCAGGGCCGGAAAGGTGCACGCTCTGATACAGCCAGGTCGGCACCTGGTCCGGCGACGCGTACCAGTCGGCCGACACATAGGCATGACCGCCCGACACCGCCATCAGCCACGGCGTGCGGCCGTCGGCATGGCGCGCCAACGGGTTGTGGCGCGCGACGTGGAACGACAGCAGCGGCGTGCCATCGCTGGAATAGCTGACCGCAAACGGCACCGGCGACGCGATCGGCGCCCGGCCGTCGTGAGCGCAGACGAGGCCGAAGCCGCGGGCTTCGGCGAACGCCAAAGATGCGGACCGGTCGGGCTTGAAGGCAGGCGGCACATACATGGCTCAGGCTCCTGTGGGACGAGGAGCCGCCGGGAAGGTCTGTGCTGCGGGGGATTTGAGAGACGATCACCTGCCGCGGACCGAACCGGCGGCAGGGGTGAACGCTAGACGAGACGCGCGTCGACCCGAGCCGCGAAAATACGGCGGCGGCGGGTGGTAGCGGTGGTCGCGGCGTTGATCATCAGCCGGGTGATAGTTGCAGCTTGGTGGTACGTCAAGGCGCAAGCGTACTGCGGCTTGCAAATCGCCGCTGCGGGTTGTATTTCGGCGCCCACTGGTCGGCAGTTCACCAAGGCGTCGCTGTCCCGCGAGGGAAGCTAAACCTGCCACGATTTCCGCACCCGGCAGACACTTGTCCCCGTGCCGCGTCGAAAGTCAGCGACCATCGACATTTGTTCGGCACGACCGAGGATAAGGTCATGACCAGAACCGTTTTTCCATTCGCCGCCCATGATGTCTCGGCGCTGGCCCGCGCGCTCAAAAGCGAACTCGCGGCGCAGGACTGCAAGCTCGGCCACGTCCAGACGCTCAACCTGCTCGCCCGCGCCGCCGGCTTCCGCAATTTCCAGCACTTCCGCGCTCAATTCGACGCCGAAGAACAGCTGCAGCGCGCGCCGGAGCCGCCGCCGGTGCTCGATCTGCAAAAGGTCGCGCGGATCGCCCGCTACTTCGACCACGCCGGCACGCTGACGCGTTGGCCGAAGAAGCAAAGCCATGGCGAACTCTGTCTGTGGGTGCTGTGGTCACGGGTGCCGGCCGGTCGCGAGTTCAGCGAAAAGCAGCTCGGCGAGCTGCTCGCCGTCCATCACGGCTTCGGTGACGCCGCGCTGCTGCGCCGCGCGCTGTGCGATTACCGGATGATGACGCGGACCCGCGACGGCCGCGTCTATCGCCGCATCGAGCAGAAGCCGCCGGCCGAGGCGGTCGCGCTGATCCGCGCCCTGGCGCCGCGGCTCGCGGCCTGACGCCAACATTTCTGCAAGAGGCAATCATGTCTGCTCCCTTGATCCGGGGCGGCGCCGAGGCGCGCGCCCCCTTCACTCCCGGCTTGATGCAAACCGCGCGCGGGCCAGTCGAACTGATCGACGTCGGCCGCGGTCCCGCCGTACTGGCGCTACACGGCGGCATGGGCGGCTGCGACCAGACCCTGCTATTGGCTCGCGCCGCACTCGGCGACGCATCGCCCTATCGGGTGCTGGCACTGTCGCGGCCGGGTTATCTCGGCACACCGATGGAAAGCGGCACCACGCCCGAGGCACAAGCCGATCTCTACGCGGCGCTGCTCGATAAGCTCGGCATCGAGACGGCGGTGGTCATCGCGGTATCCGCCGGTGGCCCGTCGGCGCTGCACTTTGCGCTGCGCCACCCGGCGCGCTGCCGCGCTGTGGTGCTGGTGTCGTGCTGCACCGGGACGCTGGCAATCCCGCCGCAGGTGCGCCAACGGTTGCCGATGATGCGCTGGATCGCCCGCCTGCCCTGGCTGGTCAGCCTGATGCGGCGGCGCGCGCTGTCCGATCCGGCCAAGGCGGCGGAGCGCTCGATCCGCGACCCGGAGCTGCGCGCCCGCACCTTGGCCGATCCGATCGCCGGGCCGATGTTGGCCGAGCTGCAGGCCAGTGTCTTCGTCCGCATGGCCGAGCGGCTGCCAGGCACGCTCGCCGACACGTCGACCTTCGAGGCCATGCCGGTGATCGACGTCGCGGCGCTGCAGCCGCCGCTGCTGGCGATCCATGGCACGGCCGATCAAGTGGTGCCGTTCGCGCACGCCGCGCGGGTGGCGCAGCAGGCCCGCCGCGGCGAGCTGATGGCGGTCGAGGGCGGCGAGCACGTCGCGCTGTTCACGCACCTGGAGGCGGTGCGATCCAGGATCAGGCAGTTCCTGTCAGCGAATTGAAAGGCGCCGGGCGGGTCACAGCGCCGCCCATAGCGCCCGCACTGCCAGCGAGATGACGTCGCCGAACAGCAGCAGCACGGCCGACCACACCAGGGCGGACACCACGTTGGCGATCTGGAACTGCCAGTACGGCATCTCGAAGATGCCGGCCGCGAGCGGCACCGAGGCGCGCAAAGGGCCGAAGAAGCGGCCGATGAAGATGCTCGGCACGCCCCATTTGCGAACGAAATCCTCGCCGCGCTCGAGCAGCCCGGGGAACTTCGACAGCGGCCAGATCGCTGCGACGCGCTCCTTGTAGCGGTAGCCGAACCAATAAGAGAGCCAGTCACCCAGCGCCGCGCCGATGCCGCCGGCGAGCCACACCGGCCAGAAGCTGATGCCCGACACGCCGATCAGCGCCCCGATCGCCACCAGCGCGCCCCACGCCGGGACCAAAAGCGAGATGAACGCCAGCGACTCGCCGAATGCCAAGACCAGCACGATCGGCGCTGCCCACCCTTGGTGGAGGCGCACGAACTCGGCAAGTGCATGAAAATGCTGTTCCATATTCCGTCTTGAGCGACCGGTCCCGGGGCACGCGCCACGGCCGGCCGCGTCACGCTGCTGTCGCATAGCATGGCGAGACCGCGCCTCGCACCGCGCTTGCGGCAAGTCCCCCAGAGGTGGGAACAGACCGGCATGGCGGCAATGCGGCACGGTGCTGCGCTTCTCATCCGAGGGTGGCGCGTCTATATGGCGGCGACCGGGGCGCAGCCCGGCCGCTTCCGCGCCTCCCGCACAGCGGCCGCCCGTCATGGCATAGTGCAGTACAGCGATTCGCGGCTTCGGCTGCGCCGGCAGCGCGTCTGCCTGGCCCGCAACCCTTTAAGGACCGACTCCAAAGATCATGGCCAAAGCATTGAAGGCGAGCTCAAAATCCAAACAGCCCGGCGACCTGTTCGGAGCCGCGCCGAAGGCCGGCGCGCCGCGGGCGGCGTCCAAGCCGGCGGGCGCGGAAGATGGATATACCGCTGCCGACATCGAGGTGCTGGAAGGGCTCGAACCGGTCCGGCGTCGCCCCGGCATGTATATCGGCGGCACCGACGAGAAGGCCCTGCATCACCTCTTCGCGGAAGTCATCGACAACTCGATGGACGAGGCGCTGGCCGGCCATGCGACCTTCATCGAGGTCGAGCTCGGCGCCGACGGCTTCCTCACCGTGTCTGATAACGGCCGCGGCATCCCCGTTGATCCGCATCCGAAATTCCCGAAGAAGTCGGCGCTCGAAGTGATCATGTGCACGCTGCACGCCGGCGGCAAATTCGACAGCAAGGTGTACGAGACCTCGGGCGGTCTGCACGGCGTCGGCGTCAGCGTCGTCAACGCGTTGTCGTCGCGTCTTGAAGTGGAAGTCGCGCGCAATCAGCAGCTGTTCCGCATGGTGTTCGAGCGCGGCCACCCCAAGGGCAAGCTCGAGAGCCTCGGCAAGATCGCCAACCGCCGCGGCACCCGCGTTCGCTTCAAGCCGGATACCGACATCTTCGGCGCCAAGGCGGCGTTCAAACCGCAGCGCCTGTTCAAGATGGCGCGGTCGAAGGCCTATCTGTTCGGCGGCGTGAAGATCCGCTGGAAGTGCGATCCCGAACTGCTCAAGGGCATCGAAGACGTCCCGGCCGAGGATGAATTCCACTTCCCGGGCGGCCTCAAGGACTTCCTCGGCGCCGCGATCCACAACGACACGCTGGTGCATCCCGACATCTTTGCCGGCAAGAGCGGCCGCAACGGCGCGCACGGCGCCTGCGAATGGGCGGTGGCCTGGACCGCGGATGCCGACGGCTTCATGTCGTCCTACACCAACACGGTGCCGACGCCGGACGGCGGCACCCACGAAGCCGGCATGCGCAGCGCCCTGCTCCGCGGCCTCAAGGATCACGCCGAGCGCGTCGGCCAGGGCAAGCGCGGCGCCTCGATCACCTCGGAAGACGTGATGGTCGGCGCCGCGGTGATGCTCAGCGTGTTCGTGCGCGAACCGGAATTCCAGGGCCAGACCAAGGACCGCCTCGCCACTGCGGAAGCGCAGAAGATCGTCGAACAGGCCATCAAGGATCCGTTCGACCACTGGCTGTCCGGCAACCCGGTGCAGGCCAACAAGCTCTTGGACTTCGTCATAGAGCGCGCCGAAGAGCGGCTGCGCCGTCGCCAGGAAAAGGAAATCTCGCGCAAGACCGCGGTCAAGAAGCTGCGGCTGCCCGGCAAGCTCGCCGACTGTACCTCGACCGCGGCCGAAGGCTCCGAGCTGTTCATCGTCGAAGGCGACTCGGCCGGCGGCAGCGCCAAGCAGGCGCGTGATCGCGCTACCCAGGCGGTTCTCCCCTTGCGCGGCAAGATCCTCAACGTCGCCTCGGCCGGCAAGGACAAGGTGGTGGCCAACGCCCAATTGTCCGACCTGATCCAGGCACTCGGCGCCGGCACCGGCGCGCAATATCGCGAAGAGGATCTGCGCTACAGCCGCATCATCATCATGACCGACGCCGACGTCGACGGCGCTCACATCGCCTCGCTGCTGATCACCTTCTTCTATCGGCAGATGCCGAAGCTGATCGACGACGGCCACCTCTATCTGGCGGTGCCGCCGCTGTATCGCCTGACCCACGGCGCCAAGACGGTCTACGCCCGCGACGACGCCCACAAGGAAGAGCTGCTCAAGAAGGAATTCAACGCCAACGCCAAGGTCGAGGTCGGCCGCTTCAAAGGCCTCGGCGAGATGATGCCTGCGCAGCTCAAGGAAACCACGATGGACCCGAGCAAGCGCACCATGCTGCGCGTCGTGCTGCTCCCCGAGGCCCGCGAAGGCACCGCCGACTCGGTCGAGCGCCTGATGGGCACCAAGGCCGAGGCGCGCTTCGCCTTCATCAGCGACAAGGCGGAGTTCGCCAGCGACGAGATGCTGGACGTGTAGTTACGGCGTTCAGACTGCATTCAGCAGCTCTCCCGCAACTTCGCCGCGCTGACCGCGTTCACAGACTGATCACGGGCTCAGGAGAGACGATATGCGGTTTGCTGCGCTCGCGCTGTTCGGGTCGCTCGCCCTGGCCGCCCCCAATCTCGCATACGCCCAACCCGCCCTCGACTGGCAGCGCTACACGATTGCCGACAGCGGCGCCCATGCAGATGTTCCGCGCGCGATCTTCAGCGAGGACGGCGGTGCGGCGCAGGAAGGCTCCGGCCGTCGCTTCACCACCGCCGACGGCCGTGCTGATCTGACGGTGCAGTCGATCCCCAACCCGAACCGCGCCCCTCCGGCGACCTTCCTGGCGTCGCGCAATCCACCCTCCGGCATCATCTATCGCCGCGTCACGCCGCGGTTTTTCGCGGTGTCGAGCGTCCGCAATGGCCGCATCTGGTACAATCGCTGCAACCGCGGTGGCGCCGCGATGCATTGCGTGCTGATCAACTACCCGGCGACCGAGAAGCGGCGCTTCGACAGCGTCGTCAGCCGCATCAGCCTGTCGCTTCGCGGCGGCTAGCCTTTGGTCCGACGCCCTCGCCCTTGCCAGCTGCGGCCAAAGCGTGCGTAATCGGCTTATGCGCACACTGTTCCTCGTCATCGGCATCATCTCGGTCCTGATGGGCCTGCTCTGGGCCGCCCAGGGCGCCGGCATCATCCAGTGGCCGGCCGAAAGCCTGATGATCAATCAGTCGAAATGGATGTGGTACGGCGCCGCAACCGCGTTCGGCGGCGTGTTGCTGATCTTCATCTCGCGGCGGTCGTAATCCGATCGGGCTCGTAGGGTGGGCTGAGCGGCAGCGAAGCCCACGCTTGAAGCGGCGCAAGCCGCGTGGGCACGGCGCTACGCGCCTTTGCCCACCCTACGGCGTTGTAATTGGCGAGCGCACATGCTCCGCCCGCACGCCTAGGCCGATCAGCATCGCCGGCAGGCGCTGGAGCGCCGGCACCGCATCGACCAGCCGCAGCAGCGCCGGCGGATCGATCTGGCCGTGCAGCGCCGGATTGATGATGCGGTTTTGCACTGCGACCTGCACGCCCTGGATAATCTTCACCGGCAGCAGCCGACGCGCCTGCACGGCGTCGAGATCGGCCGCCGTCACGCCGCGCGTCCGCAGCTTTTCCGCCAGCGCATTTGCCGTCGCCACCGCGTCGGCGATCGCCAGATTGATGCCGACGCCGCCGACCGGCGACATCGCATGCGCGGCGTCACCGATGCACAAGAGGCCCGGCCGCGACCAGTGCCGCAGCCGGTCGATGGTGACCGTGAGCAGCTTGACGTCGTCCCAGCTTTTGACGTCGGCTATGTGCTCGGCGAGCGCCGGCACGATTGCGACGATGCCGGCGCGGAACGCATCGAGTCCCCGCGCCTTCACAGCGTCGGTCTGGCCCTTGCCGATGATGTAGGCGCACTGCCAATAGTCGCCACGGTCGATGGTAACGAGAAAACCGCCGGCGACCGCATGCAGGAATGCCGGCTCGATCTGCTGCTTGGAGCGGCCGATGCGAAACCACAGCACATCGATCGGCGCCCCGATGTCTTCGACTTCGAGGCCGGCGCGAGCGCGGGTGATGGAATGCCGGCCATCGCAACCGATGACGAGATCAGCCTCGATCTCGAGCGATCCCTCGGCCGTCTTCGCCACCACGCCGGCGACGCGACCGCCGTCCTCGATCAGATCGACCGCTTCGGTCTTGCGCAGCAGTTTCAGCGACGGATAGCGCGCGCCCTGCTCGGCGAGGAAATCGAGAAAATCCCATTGCGGCATCATGGCGATGAACTTCGCCGGCACGTCGAGCTTTGAAAAATCGGCGACGTGCAGATAGCGCCCGCCGAAATCGCCGCCGATCCGCACGAGCTTCTGATGCGGCCGTTGCAGGAAAGCGTCGAGCCAGCCGAGTTCGTGCAGCACCCGCATGGTCGAGGGATGCACGGTGTCGCCACGGAAGTCGCGCAGGAAGTCGGCGTGCTTTTCGAGAACGATGGTGTCGACGCCGGCGCGGCCGAGCAGCACGCCGAGCATCATCCCGGCAGGGCCGCCGCCGACGATGCAGCAGGTCGTCGACAGCGAGCGGCGACCAGGATCGCGTTGCGGTGTGGCGTCCATGGCAGGCCTCCGGCGTCGATTGTTGTCGTTGACAACGCCGACTACGGCGCCGCGTTCGCATGATCGCACAGCGAGGTGAAGGATCAACGGCGAAGATCGCAGCATCGTAGGGCGGATAAGCCGAAGGCGTCATCCGCCAACGGCATCGCGACGAAGAGGACGGCGGATGGCGCTTCGCTTATCCGCCCTACGGACTATTACTTCCGAAACGTCTTGATCTCCGAAACGCTGCCGTCGCGATAGGTCAGCTCCACCGATACCGACTTCACGCTGCCGGGGATTTTCAAATACGGCGTCGCGTCGCTCGGGATCGCGACCGGGTCGCGCATGTCGCACGCCGGCAGCTTCAACACCTTGTCGGGTACCGCGCTGTCGATGCCGATCTTGGCTTCGCGGATGGCACAGCGATACGACATCAGGTGCGTGTAGTAGAGCAGCGGCGTGTTGTAGCCGCCGAACGCCAGCCAGCTCCCGGCCGTCATGTCGAGGATCTTGCGCTGGTCGCGGATCAGAGCTGCTTCCGGCTCGAACTTAATTGGAAATGGCCCCTGGGTCTCGCCCTGGGCGTCGACGTAGCGGATTTCGATGGTGCCGGCC
This sequence comes from Rhodopseudomonas sp. B29, assembly GCF_000333455.1. Taxonomy (GTDB): domain Bacteria; phylum Pseudomonadota; class Alphaproteobacteria; order Rhizobiales; family Xanthobacteraceae; genus Rhodopseudomonas. The sequence continues at coordinate 19,619 of NZ_BADD01000779.1, read as the reverse complement.
GGCGCGTCCGGCGGCAGTTGGATCGACGGATTGGGCATGCGCTTGCGGGTGCGCGGGTCGAGCGCGTCGAGAAAGCCGGTTTCGCGGAATGCGCCCTCGCCCATCCGCCACGAAATGCCGAGCGCCGGGTCGAGCAGCGAGAACGACACCGTCCAGCCGCCGTTGTGACGCGAGAAGCTGGCGATCGGCGCGTTCAGCGCCTCCGCGGTCGGCGGCTTCAGCGGCGCCACCGGCGGCAGTGCCGCGACCTTCTGCGGCGGCTGCGCCGTCGCAGCATCGAGCTTCGGCGGGCCATTCAGAAACACGTCGTCGACCATCTGGTCGAAATACACCGGGACCTGTTTGTGGCCGACCGTGTCGGCCATCTCGCTCACCGCGCGGCGCGTCCGCTGCGCGACCTGCACCAGGTTTTCGCCGGGATCGAGCAACTGCTTGGCGAAGATGCGGGTGAAGACGGAATTCGGATCGAGATCGTTCTCCGACAGCCGGTCGAGCGCGGTTTGCCGCGGCCCGGCGGAGAAGATCGAGAACACGCCCTCGGGTAGCGTGGTCATCGGCGCCAGACCGCCACGTCCATTCAATGCGCGAACGCCGCGGCGTTCGAACGGATTGTTGCGGCAGGCATCGAAAACCAGGATGGCGGTCCGCGCCCCGCGGTTCTGCACCCGTTCGACGATGCGATCGGCCATGATCGAGGAATCGCGCACCAGTTCTTCCTGGCCTTCGGTGGCGGCCGGGACATCAGTCGGCAGCAAAAAGTTCTGGCCGGCGATTTCGAAGCCGTGGCCGGCGTAGAAGAAGAACGCGGTGTCGCCAGGCTCGATGGTGGCGTCGAACGCCAGCAGGCTTTCGCTGAAGCCGCTGCGCGTCTGGTTCTCCGCCGTCATCACCTGAAAGCCGAGCTTGCGCAGCGCGTCCGCCATCGTGCGGGCGTCGTTCACCGCCTTCTGCAGCTTCGGCACGTTGCGATAATCGTTGTTGCCGATCACCAGCGCGGTGCGCTTGGCGGCGAGTGCGCCTTCAGGCGACAGCACAACAATGAGAAGCGTGGTCACAGCGGTAATCGCCGCCATTGCCCGCCGCAGCGGTCTCATCCGAACATGTCCCCAAAACGATGCGCGGCCGGATCGCGCCGCCTTGCCATAGTCGGTCAGAACACGAGCGGGGTTCAACCGGTTTCGGCGGGGGTCAGGCAGGCGATCCGGCCTTGCCGAGATGCGGGACCGCTGGGGAGGCGGTCCGCACCCTCGTCACGCGCTCACGCTGCGCGGACGGTCTGGAGGAACTTGCCGACCTCGCTGCGCAACCGGTTGCTGTCGTTGGCGAGCGACTGCGCCGCCGACAACACCTGGCTCGAAGCCGAGCCGGTTTCGCTGGCGCCGCGCTGGACGTCGACAACGCTGGACGACACCTGCCGCGTGCCCTGTGCCGCCTGCTGGACGTTGCGCGAAATCTCTTGCGTCGCGGCGCCCTGCTCTTCCACCGCCGAGGCGATGGTGGAGGCAATCTCCGACATCCGCGAGATGGTCGCACCGATCTCGCGGATCGCCACCACCGACTGATCGGTCGCGCTCTGGATGCCGGTGATGTGCTGGCTGATTTCGCCGGTCGCCTTGGCGGTCTGCTCGGCCAGCGCTTTCACCTCAGCGGCCACGACCGCGAAGCCACGGCCGGCATCGCCGGCGCGCGCTGCTTCAATGGTGGCATTGAGCGCCAGCAGATTTGTCTGGCCGGCGATCGAGTTAATCAGTTCGACCACATCGCCGATGCGCGCAGCCGCGGCGGAGAGCTCACCGACGCGCTCGTTGGTGCTGTGAGCCTGCGTCACCGCATCATTGGCGATGCGCGCCGATTCCTGGACCTGACGGCTGATCTCGTTGACGGACGACGCCATCTCTTCCGTCGCCGAGGCCACCGACTGCACATTCGCCGAAGCCTGTTCGGACGCAGCCGCGACCGACGTCGTCACCTCCTGCGAACGGTGCGCGCTCGAGGTGAGCGTCTTGGCGGAAGCCTCCAGTTCGGTAGAAGCAGACGATACCGCGCGGATCACCTCACCGACCGCGGCTTCGAAATCGCCGGCAAGCTTGATCATGTCCTGCTTGCGCTGCGCAGCCATGCGCAGATCCTGCTGCACCTTCTCCTCGGCCTCGTGCTTGGCCTTCTCGTCGAGCATCAGCTTGATGCCGTTGACGGCATTGGCCGTCTGGCCGATCTCGTCGCCTCGCTCGGTACCGGCCACCTTGACCTCTTCGCCGCGCGCCATCGCCTGCAGGTCGGACACAAGGCGACCGATCGGCCGGGCGACACCGAACTGGATGACGCCGAAGGCCATCGCCAGCACCGCCAGGAAGCCACCTCCGACCATCAGGATCGTCAGCTTGACGGTGCTGGCAACGCTCGCGGTCGCTGCCTGGGACTTGTCGATGAATTCCCTGTCGAGCTTGGCCGTGATCGCGGCTTGCGCGGTTCGCAGAGCATGATTGTCCGCCGCCATGGATCTGGCGAACTTGATGGCGTCGTCGTTGTTGTTGGCCATCGTCGCCTTCTCCAGCGGCGGATATTTCTTGGCCATCATGTCGTCGAACATCCGGCCGATCTGCTCGAATTCCGACGCATAGGACGGCAGGCTTTTCTTCGCTTGCGCGATGAAGTCGCCGAACTCCTTGTGGTTCTGCGCGATCTCCTGACTCAGTTGCTGCATCACCGCCTGATCGGTCTCGGCGATCATTCGCCAACTCAACCGTCCAAAGTTGTAGAGACGGGCATTGGCGCGAAAATTCGCTTTCATTCCCTGCACGTCGTTTTCGAGAATCGATGCGTAGGAGCGATCGATTTCGTCCATTTTCGACGCTGCATACCAAATACCTCCGGCAACGACCGTACTGAGCAGAGCGAAGCACGCGAGAATTTTGTAGAGGATTTTAACATTGGATAATTTCATGCTGAGGCCTCTTGGTGAAATTCCAGTCCGACGTCGCACATCCTCCGACGTCGCGAGAAGCAGGCGTACGACAGTACGCCGTCGTCGAGCTGCATCGATTGCGCGCCGGCCGGCAGCGCCACGATCGTCGCTCTCGTCTCTCGGGAGACGATCCAGTGCTGGTCTTTTCAGCGAACTAACTCTTGCATCTGCGCGAACAGTTCGACGCAGCGGGATGCGGCGAAATGGGCGTTGCGGCTGCATGCAATCAGATCATATTCGTCATTCTCGATCCCTCGATCGCGATTCCGCATCGACGGGGTCTAATCTGCCTGAGAACGCATAATTCAACGTGAGTACGAATTCGGTCACAATGGACAAAGGATGCCGTCGGCTTGACGACGCACAAAGCGAAAGTGGCGCGCTCGCCCAACTAACAGCCTGTCGATGGGTGATTGCATACAACGGCCGTCGACCATGACCGATGCGCCTTACGACGGCGTCGAACCTCTCAAGGAATTCTCGGTCCTGCGCACCCGCGATCCCGCCTTGGCGCGGGAGTTGATGCGCAGCCGTTTCGGCTTCGATCTATCCACGCGGCAAACCGACGGTTTCTTCACCCGCGCCAACATCGCCGATCTGCCGAATTTGTCGCTGTTGTTTTGCGCCAGCGCGACGGCGGTATCGGTGCCGATAAAGAGCAGCAAGGCCGCGCATCTGCATCTGTGCCTGTGCGGACGGGCTGCGTTGGCAGACGAGCGCCGGCGCGTCGAGATCGGCCCCGGCGAAGCGCTCGTCTGCTCGCCCGGACGCCCGGCTCTGCTCGACTATGAAGCCGGCTACGAAGAGCTCGTGCTACGCGTCCCGGAGCGGATGGTAGAGCGATGCTTCGTCGCACTGGCCGGCTTCGCGCCTCGGGCGGCGATCCTCTTCGAACCGCAGGTCGCCGCCGAAGATCCACATTATTTGGGCCTGCGCGATCTCGTGCTGCTGCTCGCCGGCCGACTCGATCCTGCGTTCTCGGTGTGGCCCAAGGCGACGCTCGAGCAGATCGAACTCGCCTGCGTATCGCAGCTTCTATACTGCACATCGCACAATCTCCGCCGCCTGCTCGGCGAAGGCGACACGACGGCTGTGCCCTCGGCAGTACGCATCGCCGAACATTTCGCCGACAGCCGTTGCGAACACGACGTCGGCATCGACGATATGGCGCGCGCCGCCGGCGTCAGCACCTCGACGCTGACGCGCGCCTTCATCAAACATCGCGGCTACTCGCCCTCGGCCTACGCCAAGCGGGCCAAGCTCAGCCACGCGCGAAATTTGCTCGAGACCGGAGCAGCCACGACCGTGGTGGGCGTGGCGCTGCGCTGCGGCTTCGCCAATCCCAGCCGCTTCGCGCAGGATTATCGCGAAGCGTTTGGCGAGGCACCGACCGAAACCCTGCGGCGGCGCCGGATGCCAGGGCCCCAAAACGGCTAAAAATTAAGCTCTTTCAGCAGTTTCATGCACGTCCGCATTGACTTTGGCCGATTCCGCCTTATGTTCCGGCCATGACGCGGCCCAAGTATCGACGCGTGGTCTCCGTGATTTGGAGCCGCCCGCCGCGCACCGTCATCCCCGTGCAAGAATTGCCCGTGCAACAATTGCATGCCGCTCCGGGGTTGGGCGAATCAGCCTTTTCCAAGAATCCAGGCGGCGGTTTCGACCAGTGGCGTTCAGTCCCGATCCGGCGAGAAGCCCGCGATCAGGGGGCGCCGACAACAGAGGCATAATGTCCTTTTCCAATCTCGGCCTTTCCGACAAGGTCCTCGCCGCAGTCGCGGCCGCCGGTTACACGTCCCCCACTCCCATCCAGGAACAAGCGATCCCCCACGTCCTCGCCCGCAAGGACGTGCTCGGCATCGCTCAGACCGGCACCGGCAAGACCGCCGCCTTCGTGCTGCCGATGCTGACCATGCTGGAAAAGGGCCGTGCCCGGGCTCGCATGCCGCGCACGCTGATCCTAGAGCCGACCCGCGAGCTCGCAGCTCAGGTCAAAGAGCAGTTCGACAAATACGGCGCCGGCCAGAAGCTGACGGTCGCCCTCTTGATCGGCGGCGTTTCGTTCGGCGACCAGGACACCAAGCTGATGCGCGGCGTCGACGTGCTGATCGCAACGCCGGGCCGGCTGCTCGACCATACCGAGCGCGGCGGCTTGCTACTCACCGGAGTCGAGCTGCTGGTGATCGACGAAGCCGACCGCATGCTCGACATGGGCTTCATTCCGGACATCGAGCGCGTCTGTAAGCTGGTGCCGTTCACCCGTCAGACGCTGTTCTTTACCGCGACGATGCCGTCCGAAATCCGGCGCGTCACCGAGACCTTCCTGCACAATCCCGAAAAAATCGAAGTCAGCAAGCCGGCCTCGACGGCCGTGACGGTGACGCAGTCGCAAGTCGCCTGCGGCCGCGAGCCGCACGAAAAGCGCGAGACGCTGCGCAAGCTGATCCGCGATGCGACCGACCTCAAGAACGCGATCATCTTCTGCAATCGCAAGCGCGAAGTCGCACTCCTCGCCAAGTCGCTGCAGAAGCACGGCTTCAGCGTCGGCGCACTGCACGGCGACATGGACCAGACCGCGCGCACCGCCGCTCTCGATCAATTCCGCAAGGGCGAGCTGCCGATCCTGGTGGCGTCCGACGTCGCCGCACGCGGCCTCGATATTCCGGAAGTCAGCCACGTCTTCAATTTCGACGTGCCGCATCATCCCGACGACTACGTCCATCGCATCGGCCGCACCGGCCGCGCCGGACGGCTCGGCACCGCCGTGACGATCGTCGCGCCCGCCGATCAGAAGTCGATGGCGGCGGTGGAGAAGCTGATCGGTCAACAGATTTCGCGCGTCGACATTGGCCCGATCGGCAGCGATGCCGAGGCTGAGCCCGAGGCCGCGCGGCCGCGGCGTTCGTCCGAGCAGCGGCACCGCGAGCCGCGGGAAGCACGCGAACCGCGCGAACATCATCGCGAGCCGCGCGAAGGTCACCGCGAGCCACGCGGTGATCGCAAGCCGCGACGCGAACGCGAAGCGCCCCGCGCCGCTGCACCCGCATCTGTGCCGAGCCACGCTTCGTTCGGATCTGCTCCGCCCGCACGCGAGGCGGTATCAGAGCCCGGCGATCACTCGCATCTGCCGGCATTTCTGCTGCGTCCGGTCCGCGCGCGCGTCTGATCAGCACGATCACCGCTCTCCGAATAGCCTGCGTTCGCAGCAGGTTACTTCGAGCTTCGCGATCAAAAGTGTGCAGTTTTGTACAACGTGAAATTGCACGCGCCGACAAAGCACATCCGGATATTTACCGGGGATTCATCGTCAGGCCCTAGCCTTCACCGCACTGATCACGAGTGACCGGGCGCCCGCCCGGCGGGGGACGCTGGTGGCCACAATCGACGACGATCACGATCGCACCATGGTGTATGCCGACATGGCACTCGCCCAGATCCGGGCGTTGCGCCAGTGCGCCATGCCGCGCAACTACGAGATCTGGTACGTTTACGCCACGGGCTACAATCCGGAACTCAACAAGGCGATCAACGAAACGCTGACGCATAACGGCCGCCTAACCGAGGCCGACCTCGAACACATCCACCACAACTATCTGGCTCCCGCTCAACCCAACGATCGCATCGATGAAATCGGTGCGCGCGTCGTCCGCGAAATCGACGACATGATGTCGCAGCTCGCCGACACGCTCGGCGCGAGTGCGAGCTTCGGCGACAAGCTGCAGGGCGCCAGCCATCATCTGTCGCAAACGACCGATCACGACCAGATCAAGTCGATCGTGGAACGTCTCGTCGTATCGACGCGCGAGATGCACCGCACCAACAGCGAACTCGAAGAACGGCTGTCGCATTCCAAGCAGGAGATCGCCAATCTCCAGGTCAGCCTCGAGACAATTCGGGCGGAGAGCGTGACCGATACGCTGACCGGCCTCGGCAACCGCAAACACTTCGACCGCGCCGTCACCGAAGCGATCCGCAACGCGGCCGCCAGCCAGGAGCCGCTGTCACTGCTGCTGATGGACATCGATCACTTCAAGATGTTCAACGACAATTACGGGCATCTGACCGGCGATCAGGTGCTGCGCCTCGTCGGCATGACGCTCAAGCAGAGCATCAAGGGTCGAGACATCACCGCCCGCTATGGCGGCGAGGAATTCGCCGTGGTGCTGCCGAACACCGCGCTGCGCCAGGCTATCACCGTCGCCGACAATATCCGCCGCTCGGTGATGTCGAAGGAATTGAAGAAGAAGTCGACCGGCGAAATCCTCGGCCGGGTGACGATCTCGGCCGGCGTCTCGACTCTGAGGCCCGGTGAGGACTCAGACTCACTGATCGAGCGCGCTGACGGCTGCCTCTATGCGGCCAAGCGCAATGGCCGCAACCGCGTCGTCAGCGAAGCCGATCCGGAATTCCTGGGCGTCGCGCAGCAGGCTCGCGTCGCCTGACAGACCTTCAGCAGATCAATCAGTTTCGCAAGGGCCGCCTTCGCGGCCCTTTGCGTTTGTTGAGTGCGACCGTCGTGTTGATCGACTTCGGCAGGCGGCCGCGCGGCTTGGCCTTGCTCGCCACCGCGAGGGCATAAGTTGCGCCGCCGCCCGAGGCTACGCCGTTGCGCTGATGTCGGGATCGGCGAGCAGCCGGACCACCGCCGATCCTCAGTCGCGAAAGCCACTCGCCGGTCAGGTGGTCACGGTCACCCCGGCGACCGCCGGCTTGGGGCTGAGCACGAGATAGAGGCCGCCAGCGACCACCGTGCCGACCAGCCAGCTCAGATCGGCGCCGCCGAGCAGGTAGACCGAGATCGGGCCTTTGAAGACCGGCAGCAGTCCGTTCTGGAACAGCCAGCCGACGGCAAGGCCGACGAAGAACGACCCGATACCCGGCCAGTTCACGTCGCCATAGGCGCTCGTCTCCGGCGACTTGTAGAGTTCGGCCACCTCGACCACGCCCTTACGCCGGACGTAGAAGTCGGCGAGCACGACGCCCGCGAACGGGCTCAGCCACATGATGAGTCCGATCATCCAGTGGTCGAAGGCCTGAGCGAAGTTCGGCGCGAACACGAAGTAACAGGTGACGAGATAGCCGACCGCCCCGACGATCAGCGCGAGCGCGATGCGCGGCAGGCGGATTCCCATGCTAAGCAAAGCAAGGGTCGCCGAGTAGACATTGAGGATGTTGGTCGCGATCGGCCCGTGCAGCACGAGCGCGAGAACCAGAATCGCCATCGGGCCGCCGAACACCGCGCTGACCATCTTGGCGGGATCGGCATCGTTGGTGACGCTCGCGATCGTCGCACCGAGGACGCCCAGCCAGACCACCGGCAAATACATGCCGACGAAGCTGTACCAGAACACGCTGGCGGAGGATTCGGCTTTCCGCACGAAGCGCGAATAGTCCGACGCCCAGGTCACCCACGAGATGCCCCAGCCGACGCCGATCGCGGCCGTCAGCAGCGTCATCATGGCGAAGCGCTCACCCGGCGCGAGGGGGCTCACGAGGCTCCAGTTCACCACGCCCGGCTGCGTCCATGCTGCCGCGCTGATCAGGATCATGATCACGACGGTCGCCGGCACGGTGTATTTCTCGAAAGTCCGGATGGCGTAGAAGCCGTAGGTGCCGATCCCGATCTGCAACGCCATGATGATGGTGATGACGACGAGGTTCGGAAAGGCCGTGTCCTGCACGCCGAACTGGCCGAGGATACCCATCGAGATCTTGACGGGAAAATATGTGTTCACGCCGATCCAGCCGAGGGTCATCAGGAAGACGAGCGCCGCCGGCAGATAGGCTCCGCGCCTGCCGAACGCGGCGCGGCTGAGGACCATCTGGTTGACACCGGTCTTGTGCCCCATGACGGTGAACGCGGCGAACAGCGCGCAGCCGACGAGATTGCCGAGGACGATCACGGCAATCACGTCCCAGATTCCGAGTTTGAGGATGATGCCGAGAGCACCGAGCGCCCAGTTGATCGGCGCTATGTTGGCGCCGGCCCAGATCCACATCTGCTGGGCGCCGGTCGAGTCCCGGTCAGCATCCGGGATCGGCTCGATCGCATGATCGTCAAGTCGTAGTTCGGTCGCCATATCAAGGTCCCTCGTTTGTCACGGCGCACACGCCGAGTATGCGCCGCCGTGCCCAATTCCCTCACCGGCGCTCGGCTGCCGACCTGCCCGCTTCCGTCACGACGGAGACTCACGCTTCCGGTGCCGGACCGTGATCCAACGCCTATCGGGCGGCTCCTCCGGCAAGGGTTTGCCGACCTAGCCCCAATTAGGAAGCATGCTTCGCATTCTCATAAGCAGAGTTCGTGCCAGACGCGCCGACGAGCAGGACCGAGTCTTGCTCGACAAGCGCGCGGCGAGTGACTGCCTCCCGTGCAAGCAGATTCGGCCGCCGGTGCTGGCAGATCGAGCTACTCGTGCCTTCCGACGCAGCGACTCAGGGTTCGACCACGCTCGGCGCGACGCGGCGCTGGTGATCGCCGACGTCGTGCACGGCTCGGTGCAGCTATGTTGGCCGGCATCCGATCAACTAATCTATCGGCAGGCCGATCACGACTTAGGCGAAGCCGGCGTCCAATTGATCACCTCGCCGGCGATCGTTTCGATCCGGACGGCCTGACCTTGGATACCGCGCCCGCCTTGCGCAGGCGCCGAGCGGCAAGCTTGGCACCAGCAGTCTCGGCACTGGCAGTTTTGGCACTAGCAGTTTTGCCCGAAGCGATTTTGGGCGAAGCGACTTTAGCCGATGCTGGCTTCGGCGTCCTGGTGCCGTCCTGCACCTTCGTCCCCAAGGTCTTCTTGACACCAGTCTTTGCGCCGCGTGGCTTGCGTGGCTTGGCCAATGCCGCCCGCCGCGCTGCCGCCAACGCCACCCTCGCCCACTCCGCCAATTCGTCCGGATCGTCGAGCAGCCGGTCCGGCAGCCGCCAATAGGACTTCACAACCACTGTCCGCTGCCGTGTCGAGTATTGAAACGGCTGCGAGCCTTCGGCTTCGAACTTGACCCAGTCGACCTCGTCGGCCCGGAAGTACAAACTATCCCGGATCACCAGCGCGAAGGTGATTTCGTCGGCCGAGATGCCGAACCCGGAAAACATACGCCGAATCGTCACAGCGCCGAACGGCGCGAACAGATCGATGAGAAAGTCGCGGTCCATCCCTTGCCCCTCAGCAGCACGGCGATGCGCAAAGCTAGCGGATACGGTGAGGCGCTTGCAACCAGCACAATCTGGGATGGAAACCGCTTCGTCAGTGCGAGGAGCGCAGCGACGAAGCATTCCAGCTCCGTGCACTGCGCTGGATTGCTTCGCTTCGCTCGCAATGACGAAGCTGGTGTCCCGCCCCATGGTTCGAGACGCGCAGCTTCGCTTCGCTCCTCACCATGAGGCTGCATGCGCGTCACATTGGACTCGACTCGTCCGCCACAACTATGCCCCTCATCCTGAGGAGCTTCGCCGAGCTCGCAGAGCTCGGCGAAGCGTCTCGAAGGATGGCCGCGGGCGCGACGAGGCCGGCTATTACTTCTTCACCGGCGCGTAGAACGTTCCGTCGATCTCGGCGATGTCGCCCTGGTCGAGCGCCGGGACCTGCAGCACGGTGCGCGGCGGGTACGGGCCGTCGCCCCAGATGTCCTTCTGTACCTTGTTGACCAGCGGGCGATATTTCGCGACGTCGGTGACGAACACGGTGAGCCGCACAGCGTCGGCCTTGGTAGCGCCTGCGGCTTCGGCCGCGGCCAGCATGTTGTCGAACATGCGGCGCACACGGGCCTCGTCTCCGTCGACCATCTTGCCGGTGACGCGGTCGGTGCCACGCATGCCGCCGATGAAGACGAAGTCGCCGGCGCGGGCACCGATGCTCCAGGTGCCGCTCGGCGTAATGGTCTTGTCGGTCGGCGCGATGATCTGCACCGCGCTGCCGGTCTCCGCAGCGGACGCGGCGATCGGCAGTCCGACGATCAGCGCCGCCGCGGCAGCCACGGTGAAGTGAGGTTTGTTTTTCATGCAAGTCTCCTTGGGTTATCGCGGTGGTGAGGATGAATTGCGCCGACGCCAGAACGGCGCATCGGCAAAGCGGAATTCGCTTTGGTACATGGCGCGCTGCGTGGAGAGATGATGGGCGATGCCGGCCAGGTAATCGCGCTCATAGGCTTCTGCCGCAGCGCTATTGCTCTCGACCAGCCCGAGCGCCGCCTCGGCGGCTGCGAGGCCGCTCCACAACGCAGTCGCCAGCCCATTGGCGCCGAGCGGATCGAGCGCGGCCGCGGCGTCGCCAGCGCGCAGGATGCGGCCTTCGACGATGTGCTGGACGGTGATGGTGGCGGCCGGCGCCATCGCCGGCGGCGCGTCGGCGAGATGCTGATCGAGCCCGAGACTCATCAGCCGCTGCGCAATCGCCTTGGTGTTGGCGGCAAGACGCGCCCATAGCGGGCCGTTCTGGATGAGGCCGCGTGGGAGCAGATCGGAATCGCTGAACAGCCCCAGCATCATCCGCCGTCCCGGCAACGGAGCCATGTACCACCAGCCGAGTTCGACCGCTTCGATCAGCGTCGCGGCTGCGGTCTCGGCATCGTCCGGCAGATCGAGCAGCCGCCACGCCGCGACCATGCGGTCGAGCCGCCGCCGCTCGCTGGCGGCGCCCGAACTCAATGCCGCCCGCCCGGTGCAGTCGATCGCCACCTCGGCGAAGATGATGCGGCCGTCGGCTAGCGTCAGCACCACGCCGCTCGGGCGATGCGCCATGGCGCTGACGGCGGCGTCGAGCCGTTCGGCCATGCCGTCGCACAGCTCACGCATCCGCTGCTCGAACCGAGCGCGATCGAGGTGAAGGCCCCTGCCCGCGCTGTCATCCGCACGGCGCAGCACGCCGTCGCCCCACACCGAGAACCGGCCCTCGCCCGCCAGCGCGTTGTTAGCGTCGACGACCTCGCCCAGTTGCAGTTGCTCCAGCAACGGCAGCGCCTGTGGCGACAGCGTCTCGCCGCGGCTCGCCACGTCGTGCGGCGGCGCGATCAGCAGCGGCCGTTCGCCGGCTAAAGCCAGACTGCGGGCGGCGGCGAGCCCCGCCACCCCGGCGCCAATCACGGCGATACGCTGCATCCGTCAGCGCGTCGGGATCGGTTCGACGATGTCCATCGAGCCGCGCTGCACCTCGACGAAGACATGCTCGGGCACGCCCGGCAGGCCCTTCGGCCCCGGCCTCTTCACGATCACGCCCATCCGGGTCCACAATTCGATCATGCGGCGCAGGCCGTCGGTGTAGCCGGCCTCGACATGCAGGCCGATGCCGGCGGCGCCGCGCGCCCATGGCACGCGCGTGTGATAGAAGCGCAGCCGCTCTTCTTCAGTGAGATCGGTGCGCATCATCTGCTGATAGAACGCCTCCGGCAGCACATCGACCGGCAGCAGCGCCGGCCACCATACCGGCGTCGGGAATCCTGTCGCGGTCAGCACAGCCTGGCAGCTGAAGGCATCGCCCTGCCACGGCACACCCATCCAGCGCGTCAGATCGCCCGGCGCCTGCGGGCCGATCGGCTTGCCCTGATCTGGCTTCTGCGGATTGCCGGCGAAGACGTTGTCGGCGTTGAGCTGCAGCCCGAGATCCTGATTGAGGCTCTTGCGGTTCGACAGCGCGATGCGGAACGGCAGCTTGATATCGCTTGGCGCGCGATACAGCTCCTTGTGGCGGATCGGCCAAGTAATTTCCACGCCGGGATGAAACGCACCGCCCGAGCAGGCATCGAGCGCGGCGCGCGTCATCGCCTCCGGCCGCAGCTCGACCGGCAGATCGTCGAGCGTCTTCACCGCGTCGGCCTTGGCGTCGGTGTAGTCGGCTTCGAATTTGCCGTCGGCCCAAAGCGTCAGCACGCGATATTGCGTCGGCGTCAGCGTCAGCCAGGAATGCGCGCTGTCTGGGTAGTTGACGCCGTCGCCGAGCATGATCGGCACCGCATTGGCGCGGCGATCGTCGCCGCCCGGCTTGCGGAACGCGTCGAACACCTTGCGCCGCTCGGCCTTGCTGTCGTCGGTCGGCTTGGCCAGCGTTTCGATCACCTTCGGATCGGACAGGTCGCCGATGTCGTGCCACGCAGCGCCGAGGAACGACGCCGCCGCGACCCATTGCATGGTGCCGGCGCGGCGCAGGATCGGCAGCACGTCGCGGCGGAACGAGACGCGATCGGCCGGCGCGCTGAGCTGGCCGAGCGCGATCATCGGCTCGCGCGCGGCATCGTACAGCGTCACGATCGGCTCGAGCTGCGGCGCGAACTTCGGGCCACAGCACACGACCCACGCCGGCTCGCAGTCGAATTGCTGGCCGTCGACGCTGATGCTCGCCTTGACCCAACCGTCCGCCCAGTCGTCGTGCCAGCCGTCATTATTGGTGAAGTCGCGGACCGGATTCTGCGGCAGCGCGGAACGCGACACGCCGTCGGCGGCGAAGACTAACAGCCGTCCTTTGTCGTCGGTGCGCAGATGGCCGAGCGTGACGTCGAGCGTCTGCCAGAACCGGCCCTGCATCTTGTACTTGGCATCACCGCCGGCTGCGTTTGTCGAGGTACCGGAGATTTGCACCGCGCCGGGATCGATGCACAGCATGGCGTCGCGCTTGGCGAGCGGAATGAACGCATTGCGCTGCGGGTTGGGCACGCCCGGAGCATTGTCACCCTGGTCGAGCGCGTTGACGAAGCCGTACCAGGCCGCCTTGGTGTTGGCGACATGCACGCTCCAGTTCGCCTGCGCGGCGTCGATCTCGCGCACCACGCGGCCCTGATCGTCGTAGCCGTACAGACGGAAGCGCTGCACCTGTTTTTTGATGCGGCCGCGCGCATCTTTGAAGCCGCCGTCAGGCTCGTTCAGCAGGCCGGGCACTTCGGGCGCCAGGAACCAGTCGTCGGCATTGCCGACGCGGGAAAAGCCGATCGCCGGAAAGATCGCCACCTTGGCGATCTTGGCGCCCTGCGGCGCCGGCTGCTGCGCATGCAGCGATGAGATGGCGGCCTTCGCCAGCAACGGCGAGCCGATGCCGACCGCGGCGGCACCCAGCAGAAAATCACGACGGTTCATTCTAGCGCTCCCCTGCACTTTACCTGCAAGTTCTTCGCAAGTTGAGTGTTAAGGGCAGTTTAAACGGAGCCGGGTTCCGTATATGGAACCGATTAGACGTCACAGGCACTGAGTCCTCATCCTGAGGAGCTCGGCGAAGCCGGGCGTCTCGAAGGATGGGGCCACAGCTAGTGTATGTGTCCCATGGTTCGAGACGGCGCTTCGCGCCTCCTCACCATGAGGTTTTGCGTGGTGTGTAAGCACCAACAAAAACGGCCGGGACAAAGCCCGGCCGTCACGTCTCGAGTACAATGATCTTCGCGAACTAACCGTCGAGCTTCGCCGGCTGCAATTCGACCGACTCACCGCAGCCGCAGGCGGAGATCTGGTTGGGATTGTTGAACACGAATTGCGCCTGCATGCGGTCGGCCTTGTAGTCCATCTCGGTGCCGAGCAGGAACAGCACGGCCTTCGGGTCGACCAGGATCTTGACGCCCTTGTCCTCGATCACCTCGTCGGTCGCCGCGACGTCGTGGGCGTATTCGACCGTGTAGGCCTGGCCGGCGCAGCCGCCGTTCTTGATGCCGACGCGCAGGCCGATGATCTGGCTGTCGGCGCGCCCCATCAACTCCTTGACGCGCGTGGCCGCCGCATCGGTCAGCCGCATCACCTGCGGCCGCGGCCGGCGGGCGGGCTTGGTGGGCGTCGTTGGTGTCGCTTCCGTCATCGTGTCCATCCTCGTGGCGGTTCAAGGCCGCCCGGTTGGCTTTTAGATAATCATTTCACCCCGTCATTGCGAGCGAAGCGAAGCAATCCAGTTCAGTGCATGGAGCTAGATTGCTTCGTCGCTGCGCTCCTCGCAATGACGAAGCAAAAGCTCCGCTCCAAACTCACCACATATTCAACACGAGTCGCGCCTCGTCGCTCATCCGTTCCGGCGTCCACGGCGGCTCCCAGACGATGTTGACATTGACCACGCCGACGCCGGGCACACTCGCCACCGCGTTCTCCACCATTGTCGGGAGTTCTGCCGCGGCCGGGCAGTTCGGCGTCGTCAGCGTCATGTCGAGATCGACGGTGCGGTCGTCCTTGATCTCGACCTTGTAGATCAGGCCGAGCTCGTAGATGTCGGCGGGAATTTCCGGGTCGAACACCGTCTTCAGCGCGCCGACGATCTCGGTGCCGAGCCGCTCGGTCTCCTCCGGCGGCAGCGCCGAGATGGTCTGCATATTAGCCTTGGCTTCGATCGTATCTGTCATGCGAACAGGTCCTGCGCCTTGATCAGCGCCGTCACGAGTTGGTCGACATCCTCACGGGTATTATACATCCCAAACGACGCCCGGCACGTCGCCGTGACGTTGAAACGCTCCAAAAGCGGCATCACGCAATGAGTTCCGGCCCGCACCGCGATGCCCTGGCGATCGATCACGGTGGCGATGTCGTGCGGATGCGCGCCCTTCATTTCGAAGGAAATCACCGGTCCCTTGTTCTTCGGCGAGCCGATGATGCGCAGCGAGTTGATCTCCCGCAGCCGCTGTTCAGCGTAGGTCAAAAGATCGTGTTCATGAGCGGCGATACGCTCCTTGCCGATCGAATTGACGTAGTCGATCGCCGCTCCCAGCCCGACCGCCTCGACGATTGCCGGCGTGCCGGCCTCGAATCGATGCGGCGGATCACCGTAAGTCACCCAATCCTGCGCCACTTCGCGGATCATCTCACCGCCGCCGTTATAGGGACGCATCTTGGCGAGGATGTCGTACTTGCCGTAGAGCGCGCCGATGCCGGTCGGGCCGTAGATCTTGTGGCCGGTCATCACATAGAAATCGCAATCGATGTCCTGGACATCGATGGTCATGTGCACCGCCGCCTGGCTGCCGTCGACCAGAACTGGAATGCCGCGCGCATGCGCGAGCTTCACGACGTCCTTGACCGGCACGATGGTGCCGAGCGCGTTCGACATCTGGGTGATGGCGACCAGCTTGGTCTTCGGCCCCAGCAGCTTCTCGAACTCGTCGATCAGGAAGTTGCCGTCGTCGTCGACCGGCGCCCATTTCAGCACGGCGCCCTGGCGCTCGCGAAGGAAATGCCACGGCACGATGTTGGAGTGATGCTCCATGATCGAGAGCACGATCTCGTCACCCTCGCCGATGTTCGGCGCGCCCCATGACGACGCCGCGAGATTGATCGCCTCGCTGGCGTTGCGGGTGAAGATGATCTCCTCGGGCCGCTTGGCGTTGAGGAGATGTTGCACGCGGGTGCGGCCGCCCTCATAGGCCTCGGTCGCCGCATTGGCGAGATAATGCAGGCCGCGATGCACGTTGGCGTATTCGCTCTCGTAAGCCTGCGTCATCCGCGTCAGCACCTGACGCGGCTTCTGCGCCGAGGCGGCGTTGTCGAGATACACCAGCCGCTTGCCGTAAACCTCCAGCGCCAGCGCTGGAAAGTCCGCGCGTACTTCGGCGACGTCGTAGGAGCCGTTGGAGACTGCCGGATGGGTCATCTAAACAACTTTCTCACACGTACCTGATCGTCATTGCGAGGAGCGAAGCGACGAACCAATCCAACGTCGTGCACTGAGCTGGATTGCTTCGCTTCGCTCGCAATGACGTTAACTCCTCGCCTCGAGCCAGCGCGCCGCGGCGCCGGACACCAGCTCACGTAGATTATCGTCGGCGATCGCCTCGATCGCTTCGCCAACGAAAGCCTGGATCAGCATCGCCTCGGCCTGCTTCTCAGGCAGGCCGCGCGCACGCAGATAGAACAACAGCTGCTCGTCGAGCGCGCCGATCGCGGCGCCGTGGCCGCAGGTAACGTCGTCGGCGAAGATTTCGAGTTCGGGCTTGTTGTCGACCTCGGCGTCGTCGGAGAGCAGCAGCGCCCGCGTCATCATCTTGGCGTCGGTCTGCTGGGCCGGCTGACGCACGTTGATGCGGCCCTGAAACACCGAATGACCGCGATCGTCCACCACGGCGCGGAAACCCTCACGGCTGACGCAGCCGGGCACGTCGTGGTTCATCGTCAGCGTGGTGTCGGCGTGCTGATTGCCGTTCAAGAGATTGACGCCGTTGGTGATCACCTCGGCATGCTGGCCGGCGATCGTCACCACCGCCTGGAAGCGGCTGACGAGACCTCCGGTGGCGATACCGAAGACGTTGTACTTGGCGTGCGTGCCGACGCTCACCGCCGCGGACGAAACGTTGAACGCGTCACGCGCGTCCTCGACGATGCGGACGTGCTCCAACCGCGCGCTGTCGCCGACGCTGACGATCGCGGCATCGTTGACCTGATAACCAGTCGCGCCCTCGGCCGCGACGTAGCTTTCGACCAGCGTCGCACTGGCGCCCTCGCCCAGCGTCACCGCCGTGCGGGTCGCGCTGGTCGCCGCAGCACTGGCGGCGATGTGCAGGATGTGCAGCGGCCGGGCGATCGCGGCGCCGGCAGCAACCTCGATCACGACGCCGTCGGTCATCAGCGCGGTGTTGAGCGCCACCATCGGATTGGCCGTGTCGAGCGACAGCAGGCTTTCGTCGCCGCCAGCCAGCGCATCGCGCAGGCTGCGGATCGACACGCCCTGCTCCAGTGCCGAAAGATCGGACAGGCTCGGCGCCAGCACGCCGTCGACCAGCACGATGCGGCGCACGCCGTCGATGGCGTGCAGCTTGGCGGCGGCTTCGGCGCGAGTCAGCGTGGCGGCGTCGGGTGCCGGCGCCAATGGCGCGACCACCTTCATCAGCGCGCGCAGATCGGTGTACTTC
This sequence comes from Rhodopseudomonas sp. B29, assembly GCF_000333455.1. Classification (GTDB taxonomy): domain Bacteria; phylum Pseudomonadota; class Alphaproteobacteria; order Rhizobiales; family Xanthobacteraceae; genus Rhodopseudomonas. Next base: position 1,858 of record NZ_BADD01000779.1, on the reverse strand, counting down.
CAATCCTCGATCCGCCGATGCGGCAGGCCGACGCGCTGAAAGGCGTCGTAGGCCAGCGTGCGCGCGGCCGCGATTTTCACTGGCTCCTGCACACGGGCACGGACTGCGGCGAAGGCTTCGCCCGCGATCTCCGGCTTGTCGATTTTGGCCAAAGCAACGTTCATGGCTTCATCCTCGGCCTCAGGCCGCCGCTTCCTGATATTGCGCGTAGCCGTTGGCTTCGAGCTCGAGCGCCAGCTCCTTGCCGCCGCTGCGAACCACCTTGCCCTTCGACATCACATGCACACAGTCCGGCACGATGTAGTCGAGCAGCCGCTGATAGTGGGTGATCACTACCATGGCGCGATCCGGCGAGCGCAGCGCGTTGACGCCCTCGGAGGCGACGCGCAGCGCGTCGATGTCGAGGCCGCTATCCATTTCGTCGAGGATGCACAGGCTGGGCTGAAACAGCGCCATCTGCAGCACCTCGTTGCGCTTCTTCTCACCGCCGGAAAAGCCGACATTGACGCCGCGCTTGAGCATGTCCTGCGGAATGCCCAACGAGCCGGCGACTTCGCGGACCCGCTTCAGAAAGTCCGGCGTCGACAATTCGGCCTCGCCGCGCGACTTGCGCTGCGCGTTCAGCGCGGTGCGCAGGAACGTCATCGTGGCGACGCCAGGAATCTCGACCGGATACTGGAAAGCCAGGAACACGCCCTTGGCGGCGCGCTCGTCCGGCGCCATCGCGAGCAAATCCTCGCCCTTGAACAAGATCTCGCCGCCGGTGACTTCATAGCCCGGCTTGCCGGCGATGACGTGGCTGAGCGTCGACTTGCCGGAGCCATTCGGGCCCATGATGGCGTGGACTTCGCCCGCGTTCACGCTGAGCGTCAGCCCGTGCAGGATCTCGCGATCGGCAACGCTGACCTTGAGGTCTTTCACTTCGAGTAGTGCGGGCATCGTCGGCTTCCTAAATCTCAGAGGCTTGTTACCTAGCCCCATGCCCATCAGTCTTCCAAGCGCAGATGATCAAAAACACGACTGTCGAGACAGCCAGGACTCTCATCGGCAGCGGGAAAATCGCCGTGTAGGATTTTGCCCGCCGGATCATCACCGAAACGCAGACCATGATGATGGTGAGGAATGCACCCACCAGGGTGTATCCCTCCCACGTCGATGGCACCGCGCCGTAACCAGTCAGTTTTGGTGTGAACCAAAACTCGTGCATGTGAGCTATCCGACCGAACCTTCGAGGCTGATCGAGATCAGCTTCTGGGCCTCGACGGCGAATTCCATCGGCAATTGCTGCAGCACGTCCTTGACGAAGCCGTTGACGACCAGGCCGACGGCTTCCTCCTGCGACAGGCCGCGCTGGATGCAATAGAACAGCACGTCCTCGGAGATCTTCGACGTCGTGGCTTCGTGCTCGAACAGCGCGGAGGAGTTCTTGGCCTCGATATACGGCACGGTGTGCGCGCCGCACTGGTCGCCGATCAGCAGCGAATCGCAGGCGGTGAAGTTGCGCGCACCCTTGGCCTTGCGGTGCGCGGTGACGAGACCGCGATAAGTGTTCTGGGACTTGCCGGCCGCGATGCCCTTACTGATGATCCGGCTCGTGGTGTTGTTGCCGAGATGGATCATCTTGGTGCCGCTATCGACCTGCTGATAGCCGTTCGAGATCGCGATCGAGTAAAACTCGCCGCGCGAATTGTCGCCACGCAGGATGCAGCTCGGATACTTCCAGGTGATCGCCGAACCGGTCTCGACCTGGGTCCAGGAGATCTTGGAATTATTGCCGCGGCAGTCGCCACGCTTGGTGACGAAATTGTAGATGCCGCCCTTGCCTTCCGAATTGCCCGGGTACCAGTTCGCACCGTCG
>NZ_BADD01000780.1 GCF_000333455.1 Rhodopseudomonas sp. B29 | reverse complement strand
CTTCGGTGAGTCCCGGTGCTGGCGCGATCAGCACCATGCCGGCGAGCGTGGCGCCATGCTTGGACACCGCCGCGCGGCGGCGGAGTTCCCGCGCCAGCAGCAGCGCCATCCAGCCGCCCATCGACGAGCCGATCACCACTTGCGGTCCCGAGCAAAATTGCTCGAACACCGCCAAGCTCTCTTCCAGCCAGCGGCTGATGGTGCCGTCGGCGAACTCGCCGGACGATTCGCCGTGGCCCGAATAGTCGAAGCGGACGCAGGCGCGTCCGCGCTCAGCCGCCCATTCGTCGAGCGCCACCGCCTTGGTGCCCTTCATGTCGGAATGGAAGCCGCTCAGCCAGAACAGGCCGGGGCCAGGAGCGGGAACCGCACCTCGCCGCGCCCGGACGGCGAGCCGGCGCGTGTCGGAACCGCTGCCGACCCTGACAAACTCGGGGGCCTCAGCCTGGGTGTCGGCCATCGCACGGTCCTTTCGACAAATTCCATTCAGCTTCGGCTTTTGCCGCAGCCGGTCCTCGGCCGTCAAACCCGCCTGCCGGGCCTCGGCGTTGCCCAAACGCCGCATCCGGGCGTGGCTTTCGGGCGCTTATGCGGAAGTTGGCTTGTCGGGTGGGACTTTGTCGGTCACACTGCGTTACGATCGTATGAGAGGGCCTTGGATCAATCGCTTCGGCGATGGACCGGGGCCGTTCGGTTTTGCCTTCGGTCGCGCTCTCACCTATATGGAACACGCGATCGGGGCGGCGGAAGGCCGCCAGTAACCAGCTCATCGATCGTTCGCCGTCAACGTTCACAACATTGGAGCAAATCCCATTCGCCGTCCCAACAGAGCCCCGCCCGTCGCCGCCAAAGACGGGCCGCGCACCAACGATGAAATTCGCAACGCCGAAATCCAGCTGATCGACCATAACGGCGTCAATCAGGGCAAGGTCGAGACGTCCCTCGCCGTCAAGATGGCGATGGAGCAGGGCATGGACCTCGTCGAGATTTCGCCGAACAACGTCCCGCCGGTCTGCAAGATCATGGACTACGGGAAGTACAAATATTCGGCGCAGAAGAAGGCCGCCGAGGCCCGCAAGAAACAGAAGATCGTCGAGATCAAGGAGATCAAGCTCCGCCCGATGATCGACGATCACGACTACGGCGTGAAGATGAAGGCCATGCAGCGCTTCTTCGAGGAAGGCGACAAGGTCAAGATCACCTTGCGCTACCGCGGCCGCGAAATGGCTCACCAGGAAATCGGCACCAAGCTGCTCGAGAAGGTGAAGGCCGACGTCGCCGAAATCGCCAAGGTCGAGCAGGACGCCCGCTTCGAAGGCCGCCAGGTCGTCATGGTGCTGGCGCCGCGCTGATCGCGCAGTCTGCAAAAGTTATGTCCGAGCAAGGCCCGTCAGAAGCTTCTGGCGGGCCTTTTTCGTTGCTCAGGTGTTCGGCTGCTCGGTCTCGCCGGCATTGTCGATCCCGGCTTCCTGCGGCGTGAACTGGTACACCGACGAGCAGAACTCGCAGGTCACGACGACCTTGTCGTCCTTGACCATCTCGGCGCGATCTTCCGGCGAGAAGCGGGACAGCATGCCGGCGACGGCATCGCGCGAGCACGAGCATTGCGCCCGCATCGGCAGCGACGAAAACACCCGCACGCCGCGCTCGTGAAACAGCCGGAAGAGCAGCCGCTCGCCCGACAGGTCGGGATCGATCAGTTCGACGTCTTCGACGGTCGCGATCAGCGACTGGCCTTCGACCCAGGCGTCGTCCTCGTCGACGGTGTGTGCCGTCGTGCCTTCCGGCGCATCGCCCGGATCGAGATCGGCCTGTCGCATCCGCTCCGGCGACTTGGGCAGGAACTGCAGGAGCATGCCGCCGGCGCGCCAATGATGCCGGCCGCCTTCGCCGCCGCGCCATTCTTCGCCGACCGCAAGGCGGACCCTGGTGGGAATCTGTTCGGAGCGCATGAAGTACTCGTGCGCGGCGTCTTCCAGGCTGCCGCCGGTCAATGCGACGAGACCCTGGTAGCGCCGCATGTCGGGGCCCTGGTCGATGGTCATCGCCAGATGGCCGTTGCCGAGCAGCGCACCGGACGACAGGCCGGGCTCCAGCCGCGCCTCGTCGAACCGCGCATAGGCGCGCAGCCGGTCGGGTGCCTGAAAATCGACGATCATAAACGACACCGGGCCGTCGGTCTGGGTCTGGAGGATGAAGCGGCCGTCGAATTTCAGCGACGAGCCGAGCAGCGTCGCCAGCACGACGGCTTCGCCGAGCAGGCGGGCGACCGGCGCCGGATAGGCGTGCTTCTCCAGCATCTCATCGAGCGAGGGGCCGAGTCGGGCCAGCCGGCCGCGCAGATCCAGCGGGCCGACCTCGAACGGCAGCACGCTGTCGTCGATCGGCACCGCCGATGGGGCGCGAACGGGTGGGTTTTCGTTGGTTTCCGGAGAGGTCGAGGTCATGGGCCTGTATTTGGGGGTGGTGCGGCAAAATCGAAAGGGCTGCCCGGTTTGTCGCATGCGGCAGGCTCGGCTGCCAGTCGGCGGGCCGCGCGGGCGGCAAAGACCGGCATCCGCCGGGGGCGCCGCATGGCAGCCAACCGGCTTTGCATATACGGCCCTTCGTCCGGGCGGGCGCCGCGTCGGCAGCCACACGGTCTGCCCGAGCCGGCGCGATCTTGCGATTGAATGATGATCAACATATAATTCGATTAGTTCGGCGAATTGCTTTGCCGAGGCCGCCGGCATCCCAGCGGGCCTCTGGCCCCATCGAGGACATTGTCATGACCGCACGCGAGATCGTTCTGTGCCACCCCGTCCGCACCGCCATCGGCGCCTATAACGGCACGCTGAAGGGGACGCCCGCGACCGACCTCGGCAGCGTGGTGATCCGCGAGACGCTGCAGCGTGCCAAGCTGTCGCCCGAGAACGTCGGCTCTGTGGTGATGGGCAACGTCATCCAGGCGGGCAATCGCATGAACCCGGCACGCCAGGCCTCGATCGGCGGCGAGGTGCCGGTGTCGGTGCCGGCCTACACGGTCAATCGGGTTTGCGGCTCGGGCGCGCAGGCGATCGTCACTGCGGCTCTCGAAATCGCCAATGGCGATATCGACGTCGCCGTGGCGGGCGGCATGGAGAACATGGACCGCGCGCCGTATTTGCTCGACGGCGGGCGCTGGGGCTATCGCATGGGCCCGGCTGAAATTCACGACAGCATGCTGACCGACGGCCTCAATGACGCCTTCTCCGGTGAACATTCGGGCTGGCACACCGAGGATCTCGTCAGCAAGGTTCAGATCACCCGGGCCGAGCAGGATCGCTTCGCCGCGCGCTCGCAGCAGCGTTTCGCGCAAGCGCAAAAGGCCGGCGCGTTCGACGACGAAATCGTGCCGGTGCCGGTCAAGGGACGTAAAGGAGTCGAGACTTTCGTGGCCGACGAAGCGCCGCGGCCGGACACTACGATTGAAGTCCTGGCCAAGCTGAAGCCCGCATTTCGTCCCGACGGCACCATCACGGCCGGCAATGCGCCGGGCCTTAACAGCGCGGCGTCGGCCATGATCGTCGCCGATCAGCGCTTTGCCGACCAGGCCGGCATCGAGCCGCTGGCGCGTCTCGTCGGCTATGGTGTTGCGGCAGTCGAGCCCGGCATGTTCGGTCTCGGCCCGGTGCCGGCGGTGCGCAAGGCGTTGCAGCGCGCCGGCTGGGACCTCGGCGATATCGAACGCATCGAAATCAACGAAGCCTTCGCGGCCGTACCGCTCGCCGTCATCAAGCAACTCGGTCTCGCCGAAGACATCGTCAATGTCGAAGGCGGCGCCATCGCGCACGGCCATCCGATCGGCGCCACCGGCGCGATCCTGACGACGCGCCTGCTGCATGCAATGAAGCGCGACGGACTGCGCAAGGGCATGGTCACCTTGTGTATCGGCGGCGGTCAGGGCATCGCGCTAGCGCTCGAAATGCTGTGAGTCCGCGCGCCGCGAGTTGCACGTCGTGCCGACGTGCGGTCGCGAACGTTGTTCCCGGGCTGCCGGAGGCACCCCAGGGACACACTCGGCCCGAAACAAGTTGATACCGTCTCTGCTGCCTTGACCCGGCGCGCCCTTCGATGATCTCAAAGGTCGGAGCTGGTGCGGGTGTCGCCGCGCCGCGTATCGCACGCCGCGTGGCGCCGCGCCGGAACCGTCAGCATGCGAACTGGTCTCACAGCCTGCTTGTTACTTGTTGTCGCGCTCGGCACATCGTTGCCACAGCGCGCCAGCGCGGCCGCGGATCAGCCCGAGCATCCTGCGGTCGCCGAGGCGAGCGGCGAGCAGGCGATCGCCGTCACCAAGGATCCCAAGCTCGAACTACTGCGCACCGCAAAAATCTCCCTGGCCCGTGCGGTCGGGATCGCAAACAGCCTGCATCCCGGCGCCAAGACGGCGCATATCAAGTCCGACATCGTCCTGCAGTCGCTGGTCTACCGCGTTCGCATCGTGAAGCGGCAGAAGGTCTGGGACGTGGTGATCAGCGCCGAGACCGGTGCGGTGCTGCACGACGACGACGTCTCCGCACTGGTCGATCCGGATTCGGAGGAGGCGGGCGAACTGGCGGCGCTGCAGTCGGTCGGTCCGGGCATGCCGGATGCGATCGCCGTGGCCGAGCGCTCACTCGGCGGACGGCCGGTCCAGGCCGAGCTTCGTGCCGAAGACGGCAAGTTGAAGTTCGTCGTCGTGGTGCTGCTCGGCGAAGATCTGAAGGAAGTCGTGCTCGAACCTCCCGGCGCACGGCTGCGCAAAGCACCGACCTCGCGTGACGACGCTCCGGCGCGTCGCAAGCCGCGGAGTCAGGAGCCGTCGTGATCGCGGCAGTGCGGCTCGGGGGTGTGCCTGAACCACGCAATCCGGCGCGCCAGTTCTGATTCCGTCCAAAGCAGAACTACTCTGGAAGCGGCGTGTGCTGGCGAGGAAGCTGCATCGGATTGCTGGTCGGCAGCGGCGAGTGCCTGCGCGTACGCATCGCACTCGTCCGGCCGATCATGGCTTCGACGATCGCGACGAATGGGCCGTCAGCGAAGCCTGTTTCGCATGACCCGTCGCAGTTTCTGATCGGATCATCTGCGCGCCCATCGTCGGCACCGTCGACCTGGTGCAGCCCTGTCAGGTCAGGGCTTCCGAACGGGCAGGTGATCCTGCCTGGAGTCACAGGCCCGTTGCCGCATGGCGCCGGGAGCAATCCCGAACCGCCGCTTGAAGGCGCGGGTGAAGGTCTCCTGGCTGGCAAATCCCAGCCCGAGCGCAATCTCGCCGATCGTCATCGGCGCGAGGCGATGATCGCGGATCTGCGCCAGGCTGCGCTCCAGCCGCGTGTGACGGATGTACGCGGCGAACACGATGCCGGCGTCGGCGAGAACCTCGAACAACGTGCTGCGTGAAAGTCCGAGTTCACGACAGATCAGCTTGGCCGACAACATCGGATTGACGAGTTCGTCGTCGATGAAAGCGAGGATACGACGAAGGGTCTGTTCGCGGCGCGATGGCGCGACGGGCCGAGCCGATTGCACGTTCGCGGCGCGAATGAGGAGGGTCGATAGTTGATGGCCGGCGAAGTCGTCGACCAGTTCGAGGTCCGCCGGGATGTCGTTCAGAGCATCGATGTAGGCTGCCGCGAGCCGTCCTGCGCCGGTCCTGCCGATGACGCTGAGCGGTCTTCGACTGATCTGCTGCAGATGGCGGCGCAATCCGGTTTCGGGCAGCGTGGCGCAAACGATGTCGCAGCCGCCGTCGAAGAAAATTGAAAACGGCTCGTTGGTGTCGACAAGGACGATGTCGCCCGGACGTGCGACGGCGCGTTGGCCGAACTGTTCGACGATGGATTCGCCGCTGACTTGCAAATTGGCGTAGTACGAGCCGTCCTGACCGGTTGCAATGCCGAGGGCCGTTCGCGCGATCACCGAGGGTACGGATCGCACCCGGGAAATATGGATCGACGCGCCCATCGTCGCATCGATGCTGCCGTCGAACGTGCCACCGGAAAGATCCTCCGGTTCCAGTGGCAGATAAGTCCGGCAAACCGCTTCGCGCCAATAAGCGAAGCGTTCGTATGCTGGTACGTCCTGCATATTCCATGAAAGGCGAGGCATCGGCGGACCCCGTGAGAGGTGATCGCAGTCGCCCGAAGCAAACAACGTGCCGGCCAGCCAGACATTTCGTCAGATGCTTTTGGACGCATCGTCAAATGACCGCGGCGCAAAGTCAATGACAGGCTGCTGTGGTAACGCCGGTGACCCGCCGGCGCCGGACAGGAGGACCCGCATGCCGATCGATTTCACCCTGACCCCCGAACAGCGTGATCTTCAAGTATCAGCGCGCGCCTTCGCGCGGCGCGTTCTCGCCGAGGTCGGTCCTGCGACCCGCAACCTTCCGACGCCCGAAGCGCGCTTCGCTGAGACACGTCCTTTCTATGAGGAAATCATCCGCGAGGGGTTCCTTCGGCGCTTGCTACCGGTGCCGGTCGGCGGCGGCGGAACGGGCATGGTCGACATGGCGGTCGTTGCGGAAGAGTTTCAAGCGGTCGACACCAGCGTGTCGCTCACCCTGTTCGCAACCATGCTCGGGCTGATGCCGATCCTGGCGGGTGGTTCCCCTGAGCAGTGCAAACGGATGCTGGCGCCGTTCCTCACCGCGACGGGCACGCCTCTGGCGGCCTTCGCCTTCAGCGAACCGGGTGGCAGCGCGAATTTCGCTGCGCCGCCGCCGGCGGAAGGACTACGGACCCGCGCCGTGCTGGACGGTGACCAATGGCGGATCGACGGAGCGAAGCATTGGGTGTCCAGCGCCACTGGGTGGGATGGCAAGGGGGCCGATTTGATCTGTGTGGTCTGTCGTACCAGCCCGACCGCTCCGCCAGAGCAGGCGATCTCCGTGATCGTCGTCGAAGGTCCGGCAGACGGCATCGTGCTGGAGCGCGCGCAGGAATCGGTCGGGCACCGTGCCCACCTCACGCCGCGATTCCGGATCGAGGGCGTCCGCGCCGCCAAGGACAATATCCTGGGCGGTCCGGGGGCCGGGCTGCAGATCGTGGAGGCGAGCTTCACCGGCACCGCGGCGCTGGTCGGCGTGTTCAGTGTCGCGTTGATGCGCGCCGCGTTCGATTTCACGCTCAATTTCGCGCGCACCGATCGCCGCGGAGGCGCTGTGCCGATCATCGAGCACCAGGCGGTCGGCTACGCGTTAGCCGACGCAAAGACGGCGATCGAAGCGGCGCGTGCTCTGAGTTGGCGGGCGTGCCG
>NZ_BADD01000781.1 GCF_000333455.1 Rhodopseudomonas sp. B29 | reverse complement strand
TACGGGCCATCGACGCAGCTCAATTCGAATTTCGAGACCTCGGACGTCCCGCAGCAACGCTATTCGNTGCACACCGCCCAGCTCACCATCGCTTACACGCTGGACATCTGGGGCGCCAACGCACGGGCCGTGGAGGGCCTCGACGCCATCACCGAACAACAGCACTTCCAGCTCGAGGCGGCGCATCTGTCGCTCACCGCCAACATCGTCACCGCGGCGATCGGCGAAGCGTCGCTGCGCGGCCAGATCGCCGCGACACAGCGGATCATCGCGATCGAACGCGACATTCTGCAGATCCTGAAGTCGCAGTTCGAAGCCGGGCAGGCCGCGCAGGTCGACGTGCTCAGCCAGCAGGCGTCGTTGGCCCAGGTCGAACAGACGCTGCCGCCGCTGGAGAAACAGCTCGCGGTCCAGCGTGATCTGTTGACCGCGCTGGCCGGCGAGCCGTCGGCGGCAGGCATTCCGCAGCGCTTCGAGCTCGCGCAACTGACGCTGCCGCGCAATATCCCGGTGCTGCTGCCGTCCACGCTGGTCCGGCATCGTCCGGATGTGCGCGCCGCCGAAGCCAATCTGCATTCGGCCAGCGCCCAGGTCGGCGTCGCGGTGGCGGCTCGGCTGCCGAACATCGCGATCGGCGGCAGCAGCGCCGGCGCCAGCGCCTACAAGTTCGCCCAGCTGTTCGCGCCGGGCACGGGCTTCTACGTGCTCGCCGGCAACGCCACCCAGCCGATTTTCGACGGCATGACGCTGCTCAACAAGCAGCACGCCGCCGAGGCGGCGCTGGAGCAGGCCGACGCCCAATATCGCCAGGCGGTGATCTCGGCGCTGCAGAACGTCGCCGACGCATTGCAGAGCCTCTCCCTCGACGCCAGGCTGGTGAGTTCGGCCATCAAGGCCGAGGCGGCGGCCCGCGCCAGCCTCGACATCGTCCGCCAGCAGCTCAAGCTCGGGCAGGTCAATCAGGTCGCGGTGCTGAACGCGCAGCAGACCTATTTCAACGCCGCGGTGGCGCGCGTCCAGGCCGAAGCGACCCGGCTGTCGGACGCCGCCGGCCTGTTCATGGCAATCGGCGGCAGCTGGCCGAGCGAATGCAAGGCGCCCGACTGGCGCGACTGTGTGTTCGACCACTGAGGCGGGCGCGACTCGGAGCGCGCCAGCAGCGTCTCTTCAAGATATTGATTTTAGGGGTGTCTCGCAACTCGGAGATCGAGTGCGTATGGTGCCCAGGAGAGGACTCGAACCTCCACGGTGTTACCCACTGGTACCTGAAACCAGCGCGTCTACCAATTCCGCCACCTGGGCCTTGAGGCGGTTGATAGGGAGGCGTTACGGAAAAGTCAAATTGGTTCGACAAGGTCAAATCCGGCTGTACAGCGAAAGGCCAATGGCGTAACGGCAAAATGCCGAAAGCGAAGCGCCGAAAGGCGTTCGCGGTCGGCTCAACCGCTCGCCAGCAGGATCGCTCCGCATGAATTCGAACATGGATACGCTCGTCACCGTCTTCGGCGGCTCCGGATTTATCGGCCGGCACGTCGTCAGCGCGCTGGCGCGGCGGGACTATCGCATCCGCGTCGCAGTTCGGCGGCCCGAATTGGCCGGCCACCTGCAGCCGCTCGGCCGGGTCGGCCAGATTCATGCGGTTCAGGCCAATCTGCGCTACCCGGCATCGCTCGAGGCGGCGATGCGCGACTCGCATGTCGCCATCAACCTCGTCGGCATCCTGGCCGAATCGGGCGCGCAGAGCTTCGCGGCCGTGCAGGCCGAGGGCGCAGGCGCCGTGGCGCGGGCCGCTGCGGCGGCGGGAGCGCGGATGGTGCATGTGTCGGCGATCGGCGCCGATGCGCAGTCGCCGGCGCGCTACGCCCGTGCCAAGGCGGCCGGCGAGCAGGCGGTGCTCGAGGCCGTGCCGCACGCCACGATCTTCCGGCCCTCGGTGGTGTTCGGCCCCGAGGACCAGTTCACCAACCGCTTCGCCGCGCTGGCGCGGCTGTCGCCGATCATGCCGCTGGTCGGCGCCGATACCAAGCTGCAGCCGGTCTATGTCGGCGACGTCGCGACCGCGGTGGCCGAGGCGGTGGACGGCAATGCCAAGCCGGGCGCGACTTACGAACTCGGTGGTCCGGAAGCGCTGACGATGCGCGAGATCATCGGGATCATCCTCAAGACCATCGACCGCGAACGCCTGCTGCTGCCGCTGCCGTTCGGCCTCGCCAGCGCGCAGGCGATGCTGCTGCAGTTCGCGCCGGGCGATTTCAAGCTGACGCCCGATCAGGTGCGTTTGCTGCGTTCGGACAACGTCGTCTCCGCCGAGGCGGAGCGCGCCGGCCTGACGCTGCAGGGCCTCGGCATCACGCCGGAATCGCTGCAGGCGATCGTGCCGTCCTATCTGTGGCGCTTCCGCAAGACCGGCCAGTTCGCGCGCCGCAACGCCTGACGGCTGTGGCTCGGCTGTGAGAGCCGAGCGTCTCCCCAACCAACGCGATCATCGCCCGACTTGATCGGGCGACCCAGTATTCCAGTGCGCTCGCTCGTTCGAAACAGCAGCGCTCTGGAATACTGGGCCCTCCGCTTTCGCGGAGGGTGACGGCAAACGTTGTTGAGGGGCTGCCCCGTAGAAGCGAAGCGTAAAGGCGCTTTTCGCTCACATGCCGAGGGCGAGGCCGATCAGGCCGAGGGTGCCGACGATCACGCGCCACCAGGCGAACAGCGTAAAGCCGTGGCGGGTGACGTAGGTCAGGAAGGTTTTGACCACGATGATGGCGGTGATGAACGACACCACGAAGCCGATCGCCACGATGGTGAGGTGATCGGTCGTCATCTCGCCGCGGCTCTTGTACATGTCGTAGGCGAATGCGCCGACCATCGTCGGGATCGCGAGGAAGAACGAAAACTCGGCGGCGGCGCGCTTGTCGGCGCCGAGCAGCATCGCGGCGACGATGCTGGCGCCGGAGCGCGATACGCCGGGTATCATCGCCAGGCACTGCGCGCAGCCGATGGCGAAATACATCGGCAGCGAGAACGCGGTGGCGTCGTGGTCGTGCGGTTCGAGGTCGAGCTGATCGACCCACAGCAGGATGGCGCCGCCGACGATCAGCGAGAAGCACACCACCCACGGATTGAACAGATACGCCTTGATGTAGCCGCCGAACGCCGCGCCGAGTACGGCGGCGGGCAGGAACGCCAGCAGCACGCCGATGACGAAGCGGCGCGCAGCCGGATCGCTGAACATGCCGAGCGCGATGTTCCACAGCTTGACGAAATACAGCGCCAGAATCGCCAGGATGGCGCCGAGCTGGATCAGGACCGCGAAGCTCTTCCAAAAATTGCCTTCACCGAGTGTGAAGAAGCGTTCGACCAGCAGCAGATGGCCGGTCGAAGACACCGGCAGAAATTCGGTGACGCCCTCGACCACGCCGAGGATGACGGCTCGGATGACATCGGCAAGCATGGGAAGGTCCGCTGCAGGGGAAGGGGGGGTCGAAAGCGCGCCGTTGTCGCGCATTCGGTCCAGCCCTGCAATGCTGAATTTGAGCAAATTGCTGCCTTGCCTCGCTGTCAGGCTCGGCTAGTTTGGCGCCTCCGCGCATCCATGCGGCAAGCCGTTTTGGTACCGTTTGTTAAGGCTTGCGAAACTATCAAGGTCGCCATGTACACGGTCTTCCACCACCCGTTCTGCCCGCAGTCGCGATTCGTCCGGCTGGCGCTCGCCGAACACGGGCTCGACCTGCGGCTGGTCGAGGAGAGACCTTGGGAGCGGCGCACGGCTTTTCTGGCGCTCAATCCGGCCGGCACCACGCCGGTGCTGATGGCCGAGGGCTGGCCCGCGGTTCCGGGCGCTGGCGTCATCGCCGAGTTCCTCGACGAGAGCCACGGACCGACGCTGGGTGATCGTCGGCTGATGCCGTCCGGCACCGCCGAGCGCATCGAGGTGCGACGGCTGCTGGCGTGGTTCAACGAGAAATTCTTCGAGGAAGCGTCGGGGCCGCTGGTGACCGAGCGGATCTACAAGCGCTTCATGAGCGAAGAGGATGGCGGCGGTCCGCCGGCGATGGACGTGATTCGCGCCGCCACCGCCAATGTGCGCTATCATCTGGCCTATATCGGCTGGCTGGCGCGGACGCGGAACTATCTGGCCGGCGACCGGCTGACCTATGCGGACCTGGCGGCTGCCGCGCATCTGTCGGCGATCGATTATCTGGGCGACGTGCCATGGATCGAGGACGAGGCCGCAAAGGCGTGGTACGCCCGCATCAAGTCGCGGCCGTCGTTCCGTCCGCTGCTGAGCGAATGGCTGGCCGGGGTGCCGGCGTCGCGAACCTACGTGGATCTGGATTTCTGAGCGCGGCGGAAGCTGACGGCGAGCTCAGGGCGCGTTTGTCCGAGCAGGCGCAGGCCTCCGGCTTCGATGCGATCGGCATCTGCAGCCCCGACTCCGTGCCACATAACTTCGACCGTCTGCGCGAATTCCTCGCAGCAAATCGCCACGGCGACATGACCTGGCTGGAAGACCGGCCGGAGCGCCGCGCCGATCCGCGCGTGATGTGGGGCGAGGTACGCTCGATCATCATGCTGGGGATGAACTACGGTCCCGATGTCGATCCGCGGCGGATCCTGAGTGAGCGCTCGCGCGGCGCGATCTCGGTGTATGCGCAAGGCGACGATTACCACGATCTGATCAAGGCGCGACTGAAGCAGCTCGCGCGCTGGCTGATCGGGGCGGCGGGCGGCGAGGTCAAAGTCTTCGTCGACACCGCGGCGGTGATGGAGAAGCCGCTGGCGCAGGCGAGCGGCATCGGCTGGCAGGGCAAGCACACCAATCTGGTGTCGCGCGGCTTCGGCTCCTGGCTGTTTCTCGGCGCGATCTTCACCACGCTGGAGCTGCCGCGCGATGAGCCCGAGCCCGACACTTGCGGTTCGTGTCGCGCCTGTCTCGAGTCCTGTCCGACCAACGCGTTTCCGGCGCCGTATCAGCTCGATGCGCGGCGCTGCATTTCGTATCTGACCATCGAGCACAAAGGCCCGATCCCGCGCGAACTACGTTCTGCGCTGGGCAACCGCATCTACGGCTGCGACGACTGCCTCGCCGCCTGCCCGTGGAACAAGTTCGCGCAGGCAGGGCGCGAGGCCAAGCTGGCGGCGCGAGAGCATCTGCGCGCGCCGGGGTTGGCCGAGCTGGCGCGGCTCGACGATGCGGCATTCCGAGCGCTTTTCACCAAGTCTCCGGTCAAGCGCATCGGGCGAGATCGCTTTATTCGTAACGTGCTGATAGCGATCGGCAACTCGGGGGATGGTTCGTTCGCTGCAGAGGCCGAGCGATTACTTAATGATGCGAACCCACTGGTGCGCGGCGCGGCGGTGTGGGCGCTGGGGCAGCTGCTGGCGGCGGAGCGGTTCGCGGAGCTGAGGGCTGGACGTGTCGCAGGCGAAGCGGACGACGGGGTGCGCGACGAGTGGCGCTCAGCCGTCGCGGACAGTTAGTTCGAACGCGGACGCGGAAACCAACCGGCGGTCGTGTAGCTCGCTGCACCCCCACCCACACCCACGTCACACCCCGCGAATGCGGGGTGCCTAGTATCCCAGTGCGTTAGTTGTTGACGAGCGGTGCTACATCAGAATCTCACCGGGATACTGGGTCGCCCGCTTTCGCGGGCGATGACGGTGGGGGTGTGGGGCGGCTCCGCGAGTCACATGGAGGGCGCAAGCTAGCGCTTCCCGAACTACGCCACCTCCGCCACGGCCTTCAGCATCCGCTCGATGTCCTGCGGGCGGCTCAGGCGGTGGTCGCCGTCCTGGATCAACGTCAGCACGACGTCGTCGGCGGGGAGGCGTTCGGTTAAGTCGAACGCGTGGCGCCAGGGGACGTCGGGGTCCTGGCGGCCTTGCAGGATGCGGACAGGGCAGCCGAGCTCGATAGCGCTGCCGAGCAAGAGATGTTTGCGGCCGTCTTCGATCAGCGCGCGCGTGATCGGATAGGGCTCGCCGTAGTCGGACGGGC